>CAYYQS010000018.1:0-24061 GCA_964472555.1 uncultured Bacteroides sp. | reverse complement strand
CCGTAGCCTTCAACCTCAACGACCCCAAGAAGGTGTCGAAGATCGTCGAGAGCGAATACGGCTTCCACATCATCCAGCTCATCGAGAAGCGTGGCGACCGCATCAACGTGCGCCACATCCTCATCAAGCCCAAAGTTTCTGAAAAAGACCTTACCGAGGCCGTTGAGCGCCTAGACAGCGTGCGCGCCGACATTGTCGACAACAAGAAGCTCACCTTCGAAGATGCCGTACGCTACATCTCCCAGGATAAGGACACCCGCCTGAGCAATGGCGTTATGGTGAACGCAAACACCGGCACCACGCGCTTCCAGATGTCAGAACTCCCCCAGGAAATTGCCCGTGCTGTGGCCTCTCTGCAGCCCGGCGAGCTCTCCCAGCCCTTCATCATGCGCGATCCCAAGCGCGACCGCGACATGGTGGCTATGGTGCGCCTCACCGCCCGACACGATGCACACACCGCAAATCTTTCCGACGACTACCAGACAATCAAAGATATGTACGAAGGCGCACGTAGCCAGGAAATTGTCGACAAGTGGCTCGAAAAGAAAATCAAGGAAACGTACGTCCGTATTGAAGACGGATGGCGCGGATGCGACTTCAGTCATCAGGGCTGGATCCGTTGATTATTTTTGCGCCCCGTCTCCGTGTGATTGCGTATGAGTCGCCGTTCATTCTTTGTAGCTCTGCTTCTGCTTGCGCTGCCAACTCTGGTGGCGTGGGCGCTCGCTCAGCACAAGGATGAAGTGTATATCGGCCCCACCATACCCACGGCCGACCGTTCGGCAGGAAACCGCGTATTCCTCGAGCGAGCCGATATACTCATGAAGAATCCTCAGGACTCCTTCATGATTCTGACTGGCGACGTGGTTTTCACCAAGGGTCCCATGATTATGCGCTGCGACAGCGCCCATTACTTCGCCGATACCGAGTCGCTCGATGCCTTCGGAAACGTGAGCATGGAGCAGGGCGACACCCTTTTCGTCTACGCCGACGAGCTTAATTTCGACGGTGCTTCAGAGATAGCCACTCTTTATGCCGACTTCGGCAAGAAGGTGCGGCTCATAAACCGCGACGTAACTCTAAGCACCGACATATTTATCTACGACCTCGCTATCGACCTCGGATACTATGAAGTGGGTGGTACGCTCACCGACCCCTCGAATACCCTCTATTCGACTTACGGTGAGTACAATCCTACCACAAAAGAGGCCAACTTCTACACGCAGGTACACCTCAACTCCCACAATACCACCGACACCCTCGACATCTACACCGACACCCTCTACTACAACACGGTCACGCACATTGCCGAGCTGTCTTCCCCCTCGACTATAGTCAACGCCCGGGGCACCATTTACACATCCCTCGGAGTGTACGACACCGACAGCAACCGCACCACGCTTTTCGACCGCTCGCTTGTAGTCACCCCTCAGGGGCAGCGTCTCATCGCCGACACCATTTTCTACGACCGCGGAAAAGGCTATGGTGAGGCTTTCGGAGGAATGATTCTCACCGACTCCGCACACAAGGTGGAGGTGCGTGGCAACTACGGTTTCTACGACGAACTCGCCGACAGTTCCTTCGTCACCGGACGCGCCATGCTCGTCGAGTATTCCAAAGAAGATACTCTCTGGCTCCACGGCCGCTACATCCAGTCCTTCCTTGTATTCGACAGCACACGCGTCGAGGCCGACACTGTGGCGGGCACCGAAGCCTACACACGCATCGACACCTCTCATGTCGCCGTAGTATATCCCCGTGTCCGCTTCTTCCGCACAGATATGCAGGGCGTGTGCGACTCCCTGCGCTATACCGAGAAAGACTCTACGCTTCGCATGTATATCAATCCCGTGATATGGAATGAAGACCAGCAGGTGTTCGGAAACATCATCGAGGTAGAGCTCAACGACAGCACTATCGACCGTGCCCGTCTTCCCGAGCAAGGCTTCACGGCTCAGCATATCGAAGGCGACCACTACAACCAGATGAGCGGACGCGAGATGATAGCCACATTTGTCGGCGGCGAGATGCGTCGGCTCGACATCAACGGAAGCGTGGAGATCATTATGTATCCCGAAGAATCCGACTCGACCATTAATAAAATGGTGAATGCCGAGAGCAGCTATCTCACGGCCACATTCAAAGGCCGTGCCACGGAGTTCATCAAGCTCTGGCCGCAGACCACGGGGCAGGCCACGCCTCTGTTCATGGCAAAACGAAGCAACTACTTCCTTCCTAAGTTCAAATGGTATGCTGATATGAGGCCCGCCTCGCCCGAAGATATTTTCATCGTGCCCCCCATGCAGGAAGAGCTGATGAGCGACGCTCAGCGCCCCGCCACCCATGCCATTGCACCCCTTGTACGCAGTCTGGGTCTCATACATTCACGCCCCGACGGTGCGGAAACTGCACCTCCCGACTCAACTTTACATTAGACCATATTGTTTGTTTCATAGTGCATTAACTACATTACTGACATGACACAAAACATTGACCATAACGAAACACACTCTAATAACATATTCGACGACATCCGCCCCTACAACGATGCCGAATTCCGTGCCAAGCTGGCGGAGATAGTCCGTGAGCCCGGCTTCGAGCACGCTGTGCGCTATGTGATGCCCGATGTCGACTACGACGACTTCGTAGATAAGCTCCTTCAGGTGGAGACCCAAAAAGACTTTCAGGTAAACGTAATGGGCGCGTTCCTCGAGTTACTCGTGGCAAAGACCACAAAAGGTCTGTCGGTGAGCGGACTCGAGAATTACAGCCCCGACTGCCGCCATACGTTTATCACCAACCACCGCGACATCGTCCTCGACGCTTCATTCCTCAACCTCTGCTTCATCCGTAGCGGCCTGCCTCTCACGCAGGTGGCGATCGGCAACAATCTCCTTATCTACGAGTGGATTACCGACCTTGTAAAGATCAACCGCAGCTTCATCGTCAAGCGCGACACAGGTGTCCGCGGCGCCCTCGAGGCCGCCAAGCAGCTATCGGCATACATCCACCACGTCATCACCGGACTCAACGAATCGGTGTGGATAGCACAGCGCGAAGGCCGTGCTAAGGATTCGAGCGACAACACTCAGGAAAGCGTGGTGAAGATGCTCTCTCTCGGTGGCGACGGCACTCCACGCGACAATCTCGCGGCACTCAATATCGTGCCCGTCGCTATTTCATACGAGTACGACCCCAACGACTACCTCAAGGTACGAGAGTTCCTCCTCAAGCGTCGCGATCCCGAATTCCGCAAGAGCCAGCGCGACGACCTTTTCAGCATGGAGACTGGACTCCTCTCGCAGAAAGGACGCGTGCACTTCCACATAGGCAAGTGCATAAATCAGGGTCTCTGCGAAGCCATCCCTGCCGATGCTTCGCGTGCCGACGCAGTACGTGAAGTATGCGCGATGGTCGACCGCTCTATCCACTGCGGCTACCGCATATTCCCCTGCAACTACATCGCCTACGACGAAGTGAACGGTACCACCGACTACGCCTCGGAGTATTCTCAGACCGATGTGGAGGCGTTCAACGCCTACATCGACTCCCAGCTCGACCGTGTCGAGGTCGACGACGTCACACCGGAAGAACGCGAATACATGCGCACCATGATGCTCACCATGTACGCTAATCCTCTTAAAAACCAGCTATCCGCACGCGACTGCGAAAACTGCGACTGATCCTCCCATGCGACTCCCACTCCTTCTTATCTTACCACTCCTCATCCTTAACGCTCTCGTCGACTGGTATATATGCCGTGCCGTATGGCGCCGATGCCGTCGCGGGGCATCTTTCTGGCGCCCGTTCTCGCTCTGGAGTTCGGTTGCGCTCGCGCTCTTCCTCATCGCAATTATACTCTGGCCCAAGCGTCAGGGCGACAACGCACAGCTGCTCTGCCTCATGTGGGCGCTCTACGCCTATTTCTCGATATATATCCCCAAATATATATTCGTACTCGTCGATCTCATCGGAGCCATTCCCGCACTCTGGCGCGCGCGCCGCATCCCCGGCTCCACTATTGTGGCCGCATGCTGCGGCCTTGTGGCTTTCGGAGCCATGTGGTGGGGAGCCCTCGTCAACCGCTACGAGCTCGATGTCAAGGAAGTGACCGTTGAGATTCCCGACCTCCCCGCCGCTTTCACCGGTGCCCGGATAGTGCAGATCTCCGACCTCCACCTCGGCTCTTTCGGCGAAGATACACGTTTTGTAGAAAAACTCGTCTCGCGCGTCAATTCGCTGAATCCCATGGTGATAGTATTCACCGGCGACCTTGTCAACCGTCGCACCGAAGAGGCTTATCCCTTTGGCGAGACCCTCGCGCAGCTCAAGGCGCCCTTAGGGGTCTATTCCATTCTTGGCAATCACGACTACGGCGACTACTATAGCTGGCCCTCCGCCGAGGATAAGGAGCGCAACATGCAGCTCATGAAAGAATTTCAGGCAGCTATCGGGTGGCACATGCTCAATAACGACACCGAATTCCTCCGCGCAGGCTCCAATACCCTCGCTCTTATCGGAGTTGAAAATATCGGCGACCCTCCATTCAAAATCTACGGTGACCTCGACAAAGCCTATCCCGGCGATCTCGCCGACGGTATGCCCAAAATTCTCCTCTCGCACAACCCCGCTCACTGGGAGGCCGATATCGCCGAAAGTCCCGATAAGAATATAGCCCTCACTCTCTCGGGTCATACTCACGCAATGCAGATGGAGTTCTTTGGGTGGTCTCCCGCCGCACTTCGCTACGATAAGTGGGGTGGTCTCTACACCGACAGCGAAGGCGCTCACTCCATGTATGTAAATATCGGGGCTGGAGAAGTCGGCATCCCTGCTCGCATCGGAGCCACTCCCGAAATCACTGTTTTCACACTCGAACGGGCACACTGATGAATACTCTCAGTCACGCAGTTTCCACTGCTACGGGGCTTCCACTTAAGGGTGTCGACGCCGTCATCGAGCTCCTTCAGGGCGGTGCTACCGTTCCCTTTATCAGCCGATACCGCAAGGAGCGGACTGGAGCACTCGATGAAGTAGCTGTCCGCGCCGTCGAGACCGCGCTTGCTCGTCAGCTCGAGATCGAGGCACGCCGCGAAGCCGTGTTGAAATCTCTCGACACTCTGGGCGTGCTCACTCCCGAACTCGAGAAAAAGATTCTTGCCGCCGTCACTCTCACCGACATAGAAGACCTCTACGCGCCCTACCGTCCCCGCCGACGTACTCGCGCCGAAATTGCCCGCGAGATAGGGCTCGAACCTCTCGCACGAATCATCATGGCGGGAAACTCTGCCGATCCACGCCAGTCGGCCCGCCGCTTTGCCGATGCCGCCAAGGGTGTGGAGTCGGCCGACGATGCAATAGCAGGAGCCGCAGATATCATCGCCGAGTGGGCTGCCGACAATGCTCGCCTGCGTGGCATGACCCGAAACACCTACCGCCGCAGTGCCGTCCTCACGGCTTCCGCTGTGAAAGGCAAGGAGGACGAACTCGCAGCCTCTCCATTCGCGCAGTACGACGGCTTCTCGGCTCCCGTCAGGCGCATTTCCTCGCATCAGTATCTCGCTCTTAAGCGTGCCGTGCGCGAAGGACTCCTGAAAGTCCGTACCGATCTCGGCGACGCTGCCGAGCCGCTCGATGATGCCCTTTGCCGGGCATTCGTACCCGCGCGTGCCTCCTCCCGCTGTGCCGAAATCATCGAAGATGCCGTCTGCGACGCATCTCACCGCCTCCTCCGGCCCTCGGTAGAGAACGAGATAGCAGCTGAACTCAAGGAAGAAGCCGACCGCGTGGCTATCGATATTTTCGCGGGCAATCTCAGGCAGCTCCTACTCGCCGCCCCTCTGCGTGGGCGCCGTATGCTCGCCCTCGACCCCGGCTACCGCACCGGCTGCAAAGTTGTCGCCGTTGATGAAAACGGTACGCTCCTCGACGACGCCGTAATCTTCCCCGTACCGCCTCGCTCCGATCTCCGCGGAGCCGCACAGACCCTCTCCACACTCATCCGCACACACCGCCTTAATGCCATAGCCCTCGGCAATGGCACAGCCTCGCGCGAGACCGAAGAATTCCTCCGCCGCTTCCTGGCCGACACAGCTCTCATCGCTCCCGAAGCACTCTATGTGGTTAGTGAAAGCGGTGCATCGGTCTACTCGGCCTCCGACATCGCCCGCAAGGAATTCCCCGACAAAGACGTCACCGTCCGTGGTGCTGTTTCTATCGGTCGCCGCCTTATCGATCCTCTTTCCGAGCTCGTCAAGATCGATCCTAAAGCTATCGGAGTAGGGCAGTACCAGCACGACGTAGACCAGCCTAAACTTAAGGATGCCCTCGACTACACCGTCATGAGCTGCGTCAACGCCGTAGGCGTCGACATCAACACCGCCTCCGAGCGCCTCCTCTCTTACATTTCCGGCATCGGCCCGGCCCTTGCGGCAAATATTGTGGCCTACCGTACCGCCAACGGCTCCTTCGCTTCCCGCGCACAGCTGCGCCGCGTGCCCCGGCTTGGCGACAAGGCTTTCGAGCTTGCAGCCGGATTCCTTCGCGTTCCCGGCGGCTCCGATCCGCTCGACAATACCGGCATACACCCCGAGAGCTATCCCGCAGTAAAAGCTATTGCCGCTTCCCTCGGAGTGAAAGTGGCCGACCTCCCCGCCAACGGCCCACTCCTCGACAAAGTCGACATCGAAACCCTCGCAGCCTCAGGAGTTGCCGGGCGCGAGACACTCGCCGACATCCTCACCGAGCTGCGAAAACCAGGCCGCGACCCGCGGATCGACGGCGAAGAGACCGCCTTCGTCCCTGCTGTCGACAGTTTCGACGCCCTCACCTCGGGTGCCGTCGTTCCCGGAATAGTAGAAAACATCACCGCCTTCGGAGCATTTGTCAACATCGGTATCAAAGAGCGCGGACTCCTACATATCTCCCGCCTCTCCAATCGTCGCGTAGCCTCCGTGTCCGACGTCCTCCGCCTCGGCCAGCGCATAGACGTCCGCATCATCGACATCGACCGACAGCGCCACCGCATTAGTCTATCACTCAAAGATGTCTGATATCGCCACAATATGCATGGGAGGCAATGCTCCCGGCAGCGCCGACGCTCTCCACGCCGCCGCTTCTTTCCTCCTCACCTTCTCCACCCTTATTAAATCCACCCCTCTTTATCCCACCGATCCAGAATACTCCGGCGACGCCGCCCCCTATCTCAACCGCATCCTAATCCTCGCCACCGACCTCACCCCCGACGAATTCCGTCGCCTCACCAAAGAATACGAGCTGAAAGTCCGCTCCTCAGCGGCCTGTTCCCCCTATGTCATCCTCGACATCGACCTCGTCCTCTGGAACGACACCGTCCTCCGACCCGTCGACGCCCGATCCCGCTATTTCGCAAAAGGGCTTAGCCTTCTCAAGTAGTCAGCTTTATCGTTAGGCAATCCAAAAATTAACACAATCTTTGCGGGTATACTCTAAATATTTACTGATTTCCTTGATTCTTTCGATTATAGGCAGTAACTTTGCGCCAATGATTGCAATAAATAGGATATGAAGATTATCGAACGGCATATTTACATCAATCGGATCACACGTCAACTTAATCGAGGTATGATTCTCGTATTGGTTGGGCAAAGGCGTGTGGGCAAGAGTTTCCTCCTCAAATCTATAGCGAACTGGCTCTCTGTGAATAAGCCGGATGCTAATGTGCTATTCATCGACAAGGATTTCGACAGTTACAACTTCATAAAGACTGCCGACGATCTTTATACATTTGCTGTAGAGAAATTACCGGCCGGTGCCCATAACTATCTTCTCATTGACGAGGTACAGGATATCGACGGTTACCAGATAGCGTTGCGAAGCCTTTATGCTGAAGACCGTTGCCAGATAATCGTAACCGGTAGCAATGCCTATATGTTTTCATCTGAGATTGCTACAAAGTTTTCGGGTAGATATATCGAGATTCCTGTGATGAGTCTGGGATATAGGGAGTTCCTGACTTTCCATAATATTCCTGACACTCATGAATCGTTGATAAAATATCTTCAATTCGGGGGTATGCCGGGTCTTGCCAACTATAAGTTTGATGAGGTGCCGGAAATCAAAGCATATCTTCAAGGAGTATGCAATACCATTGTCCTGAAGGATATAGTTGCGCGTGAACAGATCCGTAATTTCAAGTTCCTCGAAAACCTGTTGCACTTTCTGGCCGATAATGCCGGACAGCTGGTATCGGTCAACAGTATCGTGAAATATATTAAAGCCCAAGGAACTAAGGTGACTAATGATATTGCAACAAAATATATAAAAGCCATATCGAACGCCCTTATCGTGGATCCTGTAGCGAGGTATGATATACACGGCAAACGCATATTCGAACTGATCGAAAAGTATTATTTCAGCGACCATGGACTGCGCAGTAGCATAACAAACGAAATGCCCGAGGTCTTCGGTAGTATAGAAAAGATAATGGAGAACGTTGTGCGCAACCACCTGCTTATTCAGAATTTTGATGTTTACGTCGGTGTTCTTCCTTCTGGCGAAATCGACTTCGTCGCAAAAAAAGGTAATCAGGTAATTTATTTCCAGGTTGCCTATAAACTCTCAAGCCCGGAAACCATCAGGCGCGAATTTGGCAATCTTCAAGCCATTAGAGACGACTTCCCTAAATATGTAGTGACCATGGAGGACATCGTCGGCCCCGTGAAAGAGTATCCTGGCATCAATCACATACATCTTCGCAATTTCCTAAAAACGGATTTCTGATTTGAAGTGTTAGCTTAAAATCATTCGCCTCTACGCACTGCCACCAAGCAGACGTGACCAACGAAACCACACATATATTCAATAATTCCACTTTTTCTCATCTTTTTGAGTAAAAAGTTTGGAAAATCGTTTTTTTGTGTTACCTTAGCGGCGCAAACCAGTAAAAATCAGTAGTTATGAAAAGAATCCTATTAGTAGCTCTCCTTTCTATCGGATTGCTCTCTATATCCTGCTCGGAGGATCTCGTCCCTACTCCTCCAGAACAAGAGGAGCAGACTACGCCCGATGATGAACAGAAGCCTGATGATGAGCAGGATCCTGAGCCCGAACCCGAGCCCGAACCTGAGCCGGAACCAGAACCTGAGCCTGTACCCGATATCACTCCTGGACGATTCGACCTTTCGGTTGCCGAGAGCATTGCTTCGCAAGGCATAAACGACTTCTCTCTCAATCTCTTCCGCGCGGCATGTGCTTACGAGGCAAAGGATAAGAATGTGGTTATGTCGCCGCTGAGTGTCTCAATCCTCCTTTCTATGGTGGCAAATGGTGCCTCCGAGCAGCTCTCGTCGGAGATATACAGCGCAATGGGCTGCTCCGATATGGAGGCTCTCAACTCGCTGTGCTACAAATATCTCAATATTCTCCCCTCTGCCGATCCCGCGGTGAGCCTCTCCCTTCCCAACGCTCTGTGGTACTCCAATACCCTCTCGCTGTCCCCGACGTACAGCAATGCAATCAGCTCTTTCTATGGCGCCGACATTTATGCCGCCGATATGCCTGCCCGCTCCACTATGGAGGCCGTCAATGCGTGGGTAGCGGATAAGACAGGCGGAATTATCCCCTCGATTCTCTACCGTCCGCTCGACTCCCAGATAGTGGCTCTGCTGGCAAACGCTCTCTATTTCAAGGGGCTCTTCGCTAATCCTTTCGAAGAAAGCCAGACTGCCGACGCCGACTTCCACGGAACGAACGGCACTCACAAGGTGCAGATGATGCATAAAAAGTATATTCAGCACTTCGAAATTACTGACGAATACGGTGTGGTGATGATGGAATTCGGCAACGGTAAGTTCTGCTCCTACTTCATACTTCCTCCCGAAGGAACGGATATCGATTCGTTCATTGCCTCAAAATCGCTGGAGAAAGCAGTGAAGGAATATTACTGGGATACAGGCCTCGACTACTATCTACCGAAATTCAATCTCAAGCCAACGGCAGAAATCAACCTCAATGATATTCTTGCCAAGACGGGTATTCGTTCTCTGACAGCCGACTTATCGACCATGTTTACTAAGCCCATAGCCACGAGTCACACTATCAAGCACAAAGCCGCTCTCGATGTCACCGAGAAAGGTGCCGAAGGAGCTGCCGTTACTTGGGATGCAATAGCGGGTTGGAATCCGGCCGCCAAGCCGCATGAATACAAACTTGCATTCGACCGCCCCTTCGTGGTACTGGTCAAGGAAATCGAGACCGGAGCCTATATCTTCACAGCCAAGGTCACCAACCTCTGATTCTAATTATCAGAATAATTACAGGGTGTTGCCGAACGGCTCGGCAACACCCTGTTTTCATATGCGCACGGCTAAGCGTCGCCCTCAGTCGAGCATCAGCGCCATATAAGGTCGCCGCGAGGGGATGTTGAATATCTCGCCATATTTATGGCTGCTGAAAAGTATCGACGCAAGCACCGAGGGTGTTATGTCAAGATCAAATTTTCCCTCATGCCATTCCTCGTACTTGCATTCGCCGTGGCGGATAGTGTACACTCCCGAATTTTCGGGCAGTTCGGCATCATGCAGCCGAATAGTGAGCCGTAGCTCTCGGTAAGTATCGGCGAGTGACGAGAGGATGATCTTCGGAGCCGTCAGGCGCATCATACCGTAAGGCCTGAGCACGGCAGGATTCCCCGACAGCGGAGGTCGCGACACCGTTATGGCCTTCTCGCCCACGCGTCGGCGCAGCTCGGCAAGAGCCGCCGTGGCAAGCTTTTCGTTATCCGAGAGAAGGCACTTCACCGTCACGCTGTCGGAGTGCTCGGTGGCGAAAAGAATCGCCCCTTCAAGGCCCTCGAGCACGGCGATACGGTGAGGATTACCGTCGATTTCCATATCACGCAGAATATTTCGGTAATGTTCCTCCGAGTGCAGTATCCCGCAACCCTGGCGTATCTCAAGCCCATGGAAAAGCGCATAGCTCGGATCGGCCACCGAGCCCTCTCCGCCGCTGAACGAGTGCAGCGACGTGTAGTGCTCGCGGTCGGTGTAGAATACCGTTGCAAACCCTAAGCGGTCGTAGAAGTAATAGAGATGATCCTGAGCCGGGATGAGCTCGCACATCGCGTAGCCGCGCGCCCGGGCATCGCGCAGTGCCGCCTTGATCACCTTCGATGCCAGACCCTTCGACCGTTGCTCAGGAAGCGTCGCAATGCAGCTCAGATAGCCCGTGCGCAGTCGTCGGCCGTGGAAAAGGAAGTTGTAAGGCTGCATCAGCAGAGCCGCCGACGCACGCTCCGCATCGGTATCGAGATAGATATAGTTCGGATCGTTGGCTATCTCGGCGAAAAACCATTTCCGCCATTCTTCGGCATCGTCGAACGCCGATACGAAGATTTCCTGAAATTTCGCTGTTTTCATTCTTTCCAGTATTTTCGGAGCGGATATTTTTCGGGGCGGATGAGTATGCGCAGTCCTGCCGAGAAAGTGAAGTAGCTCCACATCCAGTTGATTAATACCACTGCGCGGTTGCGCATCCCTAAGAGTGTCATCAGATGCACCACAAGCCATGCAAACCATGCTATACGCCCGCTCATATGCAACTTGCCGATATCCACCACCGCACGGTTGCGCCCGATAGTGGCCATCGACCCTTTGTCGTGATACTCGAACGCTTTCGCCTCGCGGTGAGGATGACTCAGATTGTTGGCCACATTGGCTCCCTGCTGCAGTGCCGTCTGAGCCACCTGCGGATGCCCGTGAGGATACTTCTCGGTGCTCATTATAGCAATGTCCCCCACCGCGTACACATCGTCGATACCGATTATGCGGTTATAGACATCCACCTCCCAGCGCCCTCCATGGCCGGGCTTGACGTTCGTCCCCTCCATGGTGAAGTCCACGGCTCGTACGCCCGCCGTCCACACCACCGTGTCGGTCTCTATACTCGTGCCGTCGGCAAAGCGTAGCACGCCGTTGTCGTAGCTGTCCATGCGCTTGTTAAGCTGAACATCCACCATAAGCTGCTCAAGACCACGGAGCGCGTCGGCCGACGACTTTTCGCTCATCGTTGCCAGCAGACGGTCGTTGCCCTCTACGAGCACCACCCGCATATCATCGAGATTAAGCGACGGATACTCCCGCTGCAGCGTATAGCGCTTGAATTCGCCCAGCGCCCCGGCAATCTCCACTCCCGCTGGACCTCCGCCAACTACCGCAAAAGTGAGCAGTCTCCGCCGCAGGGCGCTGTCGCTGGTGAGCGACGCCCGCTCAAGGCGGTCAAGCACCTCATTGCGGCACCGTATGGCCTCGGGCGTCGATTTAAGCGTGTACACCTTTTTCTGCAGATCCGGGATGCCGAAGAAATTGTTTGTCGATCCCGCCGCCAGCACGAGCGCGTCGTAGCCGATAGTCTCGTATTGCGTGTGCACCTCATGTCGCACCGTGTCGATGCGCTCCACATCGCCGATGTGATACTCACATCCGCGGCATTTGCGCGAAAGCATCTCCCGGCGGAAAGGAAATGAAATGCTCGCCGGTTCAAGGCCCGACGACGCTACCTGATAAAAGAGCGGTGGGAAGGAATGGTAATTGTTACGGTCAATGATAATCACATGCCAGAGCTTCTTGTCGATGCGTTTGGCAAGGTTAAGTCCGGCAAAGCCGCCCCCGACTATCACTAATCGTTTTATATTGTCTCTCGTATTCATAGTGGATCAGATTGCTGACAAGTCGCGCGTGCGCACGACTTCAGTATTTATAACAATCCATCCCTACGATTGGTTGAAAAAATAAAAAGGAACTACTCACGCAGTTCCTTTTTATGGGTTTCCAATAGGTACAATTTCTAAGGTAAAAAAGATTGTTTTAGGTTTGCGATACAAAGGTCGCACCTTTTACGTCGCTGACCAAATAAATTTATATGTTTTACGACATACTTTTTTGGCACCTTTTGTACCTCTTATTGAGTTCTTTTGAGTGATCAGTCTGATAATCAGCATTTAACATAGAATTTGGTAAGAACAAAGTGCCTTATGGTTCAAAAGTTAAATATTGTAAAAATCGCTTATCACTCTGGCAAGATGACATTTTTTACTTCACAAGCACCTTTTCAGCAGTCTTTCCCTGGCGGCGGATATAGAGGCCCGAAGAAGGATTTTCCACCCGGATTCCCTGCAGATTGTAGTATTCTGCGGGAGCATTGCTGCTGTCGGCGGCGATGTTTGCCACTCCGGCATTCTCATCTTTATAGAGGCTGAAAGTTGCAGAAGTCTCACCGATAGTAGAGAAGAGCACGTGCGCGCCCGCTGCAGAAATGCCGTTGGCATCGGCTACAGTCTCGAAAGCGGTAAAAGCACCGTCGGCGAAGAGGTAGGTCTGACCCGCTCCCGCGAAGTCGCCCGAGCTGTGGCCGTCGGCCGAATTATTGTAGTAAGCAAGTGTGCCGAGAGCCAGGCTGCCGTCGGCAAGAGATGCGCACTGCGTAAGACCGTAGTACGAGAGGTCGCCCTTCGCTGCTTCGTAAGTAGTCTTTGTCAGAGCCGAGAGATCGGAAGTCTTGCCCGTGTAGGCAAAGAGCTCCTTGCCAAGGCGTTCGTTAGCCTCTCCGTAGTTTTCAGCGAAAGCTTCGTAGCCGAGAATAGTGATGTTATCACCATCGATTTCTATGTCGGAAGTTACGAAAAGCTCCTGCTGGCCCGATTCGGGGCACGATGCGAAACCGTATTTCCCTGCTTTACCCTCGGCGATCGAAGCGAAGATATAGCTGTACGAAGGTGCCGATATGGACGCAGTGATGTCTTCACCTTCGGGAGTATTGAGAAGCATCGGACCGTTGCACGTTGCTGCCATGTACACGGTTCCTTCGGCAGCTGCGAGGCTGATCGAGGTAGCCTGATACTGAGCGTCTTCCGTGGCAAGAGGTGCCTCGAAGCCCAGAGTGGCCACAGCTGTCGCATTCTCAAGGTTGAGATCCAGCGAGAAGATACCGGCAGCCTTGAGGTCCATGAAGAAAAGACCGAACCAAGGGTCGTTGTACGAACCTCTGAACTCTGTGTCGCCGATCTTGGTAGCACCGGTGTAGATAGCCGATGCATAGAGCTTATTGCCGTCGAGGGCAAGGTGATTGATGTGGAAGAACACATCGCCGTCGTTCATGTAGTACATCCCCGTGTCGAGAAGTTCGGGAAGTGCTTCGGGAATGTAGGTCTGAACGCCTGCTAAAGCACCCTCTGCGGTATATTTGGCTATGAATGAAGCATTCTGCTGAACCGTAGGAGCTCCTTCGATCTCAAGGCCGCTTATGGTCTTGCCCTCGCCGGTCGCCGCGCCGAGCTCGACTTCGTCGGTATATGTTGCTGCAATATAGATGCAGTCGTCGTCGGCGATGAGCACGTCGCTGATCGAAGCGGAGCCCGTGAAGGCAACCGCCCACTTGATGTCGCCCGAGGCATCGGCGAAGGCAAGATATGCGCTCGTGCCGATAGCGCTCAGAGTGGTGCCGCCGAGAGTGAGATCTTCAGTGAAAGCACCGGTCAGAGCGCAGTTGCCCTTGGCGTTCACCGCCACGGGAGCGTTGTACACTGCCTTTCCGGCTTCGTAAGATGCAGGCATT
This sequence comes from uncultured Bacteroides sp., assembly GCA_964472555.1. Classification (GTDB taxonomy): domain Bacteria; phylum Bacteroidota; class Bacteroidia; order Bacteroidales; family Muribaculaceae; genus CAG-873. The sequence goes on along the minus strand of CAYYQS010000018.1, from coordinate 9,472 downwards.
TCCTTGGTCCACTCGGTTGTCAGAGTAGGAGCTGCCATAGCTGCTAAGGAGGCAGCTAAAGCGAAAGAAGTAAGTAAAGACTTTTTCATATTATAATTGGATTAGATGATATGTGTCCGATTGAATCAGTTTGCCAGACCCGGATTGGCCTCGATAGCTTCGGTCGGTATGCGGATAGTGTAGCGCGCATCACCCTCCTCGAGCACATAGGTCTCGCCCTTGTACGTGCGTTCCATGCGCGGCTGGCCGCAGCGGCGCAGGTCGAACCAGCGGTGCCCTTCAAAAGCAAGCTCGCGCGCCCGCTCCGTCAGAATTTCGTCGAGAAGCTCTTCGGCACTCATAGCGGCTACTGACGTTTCCTTGGCAGCTCCGCCGTCGCTGTAGCGCGTGCGCTGAAGTGTCAGCAGATATTCGGCAGCTTCGTCGCTACGTCCGAGCCGGGCTGCAGCTTCGGCCGCGTTAAGCACCATTTCGCTGGTGCGGAGAGTGCAGGTATAGGTATTGCTCCCTCCTTTTATAAGGAGTATGTTCGACGCGCTCACCTGATTGAAATATGCACGTCGGCGCAGATCGCTCGATGTGTAAAGGTTGTAGAACGGACGCGCAACCTTGATAGCACGGGCATACTGGGCCTGCATTATCTGCTCGAGCGCCACGATATTCTCTACCGAATTATATGCGTTCGGCAGCTCTCCCGGAAGCGTCGAAAGAGTATTCTTCACTGCGAGCACCGCCTCCGAAGCCTCAAGCGATTCCTTCCAGCGGCCCATATAGAGCAGCACGCGAGAGCGTAGCGCGTTCACCGAAAGGGTATTGAAGCGGTAGTTGTATCCCGGCTCCCAGTTCTCGGCATTGAGATAGCGCTCAGCGCTGTCGAGGTCGGAGAGCACCGTGCGGTACACATCTTCAAGATTATCACGCGAGAGAACGCTTTCCACATCGCTGTCAAGCTTCAGGGGAATGGCCTTGGTAGTGGCCGGATCACAGGTGGTGTACGCCGGAGCGTGAAGATTGGCAAGATTGAAGTGCATCAGCGCCCGGAGCATATAGGCTTCGCCCACAAGCTGTTCTATCTCGGTCCTCGTTCCGTCGGTCATCAGATTCTCCGATTCTATCACATAGTTGGCGATGAAGAGCACATGGTAGTGCTGACGCCAGCTGAACGATGCCGTGTTCTCGTCGGGAGTATCGTCGTTCCAGCGCCATATATCAAGGTACGACCCCAGGTCGTTTACCGACATCGTGGCATCGAGGAGCACCTCGTCGCTTCTGAACGAAGCAAGTCCGCGATCATCGGGAACAGTTACGTACGCCTCGGTTATCAGAGCGCGGAATTCAGGCACGGTCGTAGGTATCACCTTGCCCACAGGCTCGATATCGAGGTAGTTGTCGCAGGAGCCGAGCGCAGTGGCGGCAGCTGCAAGCATCAGAGGAAATATCTTGTTGAGTTTCATCGTGTCAGAATTTTACTTGAAGATTGAATGTGAAGCTCTTGGGTATCGGCTGGGCAAACGGATTTCCCATCGTCTCAGGATCGAGGAAATTCTTGTAGTTCGATCCGAATACCCACAGGTTGCGCGCCTCCACTGCCACTCGGATTGTCGATAGGCCCCACTTGCTCACCAGAGAGGTAGGTAGATTGTAGCCCAGATTCACGCTCTGAAGGCGAACATAGTCGCTGCGTTTCACCCACGTGTCGAGCATGCTGTACAGCGAGAATTCGCCGTACTGCGTGCGCTCGTCCGACCGATACCCGTTGTCAGGCATAAGCGCCGGAAGCGTACCGCCAGGATTCTGAGGCGACCACCGGTCGAGGATGTCGCGGTTCGTGTTCATGCCCCGGTCGAAGAATACATTGCCGTACGACGGCTGAACCCGCGAATACATCTTCAGGTTGAAAGCGAAGTTCACCGTAAGGTCGAAGTTCTTGTAGTAGAAAGTGTTTATAAATCCTCCCGTCCACAGCGGATCGCCCGACCCTATATAGGTGTAGAGGTTTCGCTGCTCCTCGGCCGTAAGGGTGCTCGCTCCCGCGCCGTTGAGCGCAAGGAATTCCTTGGCCGTCACGCGCTCGCCCTCCTTGGTCACGAAGAGAGGCAGACCGTCCGCGTCGAGGCCGTCGGTCTTGTAGGCGAAGATCGCATTCACTGGGTAACCCTCGCGCGAAGGTGTCGTCTGGTTGAACGGCACGGTCTCATTCAGCACCGTATTCTCGTTGTACGCTAAGTTGAAGTTGGTGATCCAACGGAAATCGCGAGTCGAGATATTGCGAGTCGACAGTGCCACTTCAACACCACGGTTACGCATCGACGCCCAGTTTACCAGCGTCGACATGAAGCCGGTTTCGAGCGGAAGCATCTTCAGCGAAATCAGGTCGGTGCCCTTGCGGTAGTAGGCGTCGGCCGAAATACTGAGCACGTTGCCGAAAAACGATGCATCGATGCCGACATTGCCCGTATACGTCTTTTCCCAGCGGAGACGCCGGTTGGGCGGGTTGCCTATCACGATGATATCTTCCGTCACACCGGGAAGGATCGACGAAGTATTGTAGTCGCCCATCACGAACGACGAGGTTGACTTGTCGATATTGCCCTGAATACCGTAGCTCGCGCGAAGGGCTAAATTGTCTACCGCAGTCGACGACTGCATCCACGGCTCATCGGAGATGCGCCACAGACCCGAGAACGAATACAGCGGTAGGAAACGGTATTTCTTGTCCACGCCGAAGAGGTCGCTGCCGTCGAAGCGGATGCTCGCGCCGAAGGTATACCGCCGCAGGAACGAATACGAGCCGTTGGCGTAGAACGACGCGTAAGCATTCTCAAGATAGCTCTCGGTGTGCAGAGGGAAGGTCTTCGCCCACGATTCATTGGGGAAGATCACAGGCTTGCTCGTCAGTGTCTTACGGTCGTAGCCGTAGGCCGTCGACGAAAACGCCTTGTACCACGTTTTCCTCAGTTCCGTACCCGCCATTAGTTCGAGGTCGTGGCTCAGTCCGAATCGCTTGGCGAATTCAAGCTGTGCCTTCCATGTCAGCTGCTTGTTGGTCGACGTATTCTGCACATGCCGACCGCCGTAGGGCAGGAACGTTGCGCGGATGCCGTCGCTCCCTATCACCTCCGTGCGGTAGAACTCTTTGCGCATCGCGTAGGTCTCCCCTCCCGCATACGACTGCGTGTCGGTGTGGTCCAGCTGGAAGCCAAGCTGAGTCGTTCCGCGAAGCCAGTCGGTGAAGCGGAGGTCGGCGTCCACAAGAGCGGTCACCCCCGTGGTCTCCATAGTGTAGTCGGTATTCGCGCGCTCTTCGAAGACGTTGAATTTCAGGTCGCTGTCCTCGCGCCCCTGGATGTCGGTATCATACACATAGTTGCCTTCATCATCGTAGGGCTTCTGGTACGGATTGGCCCGGCGCGAGTAGTACACAGGATTGGTGAAACCGTCGTTGTCGGTCAGATACGAGTCATTCTTGCGCCGGTTCAGGAATACCGATGCTCCAACCTTGAAATTATCGGTGAAGCGGTAGCGGGTCTTGAGCACGAGATTGAAGCGGTTGGCCGATACGCCTGGCACGTTACCTCGCTCATCCTGATAGCCGAAAGAGGTATAGTAGGTAGCCTTGTCGCCGCCCCCCGACACGCTCAGGTTATATTCCTGATTGAAAGTGGAGCGGAAGAGAATGTCGTTCCAGTCAGTGTTGATGACTCGCAGAGCGTTGATCTGCGACTGAACCGACGCCGGGAGTGCATCCCAGCCTCCGCTTTTGAACGTTCCGAGCATTCCCGCCGCTGCAAGTATGCGCGACACCTGCCCCTTGTTCTCACGGTAGGTGAAGTCCGTGCCGAGAAGATCGAGTTCAAGATCCACCTTTTCCGATGCCGTCAGGAGATTCAGACGGTCGATGTTCGTCTTGGGAGAATAGCTAAGGCGTGTCGAAAAACTCACCTCCGGCTTTCCCTGCTTGCCGTTCTTGGTAGTGATCACAATCACACCGTTGGCCGCGCGCGTACCGTAGATAGCCGTCGCCGCGGCATCCTTGAGCACCGTAATGCTCTCTATGTCAGCAGGATTCAGACCCGCGATAGACGATTGATAGAGATTGTCGATATCCTGAAGATCTTCCGTCGAAGGCATGTCGGTGCCATTCATCGGCACTCCGTCTATCACCCAAAGAGGGTCCTGCGTACCCTGCAGCGACGCCGTACCACGGATGCGTATCTTCAGCGGAGCACCCGGCGTTCCGCTGCTCTGGATCGCCGACAGACCTGCCACCTGCCCTGCAAGAGCCTGGTCGATATTCATGATGTTGCCTATTGTGTTCTGGTCGACATTGATCTTGCTTATCGACGCCGTGAGCTTGCGCTTCTCGATTGTCTGATAGCCCGTTACCACCACATCTCCCAGAATCTCCGAGGCAGGGTCGAGCACAAGGTCGTAGTGGTTCACACCCTCCACAAGGTGAATCGTGCGCGGCCGGTAGCCCACGCTGCGGCATTCAAGCTCGGTTACTCCCGCAGGAACCGTGATCTTGAACCGTCCGTCGAGGTCGGTCACCACGCCTAAGTTCTTCAGCGGACTCCCCGCTTTCTTAAGCTGGTGTTCCGATACGGTCACCGATGCTCCGATCAGCGGCTCCTGGTCTTCCGACGACAGTAGATTGCCCGTGATCGTACGCTGCGCCAGTGCAAACGACGGCAGCATCAGCCCTAAGATCAATAAAGACACATACTTTACGATTAAGTGTTTCATGCGTTTGATAGCGATATGATTGTTGTGTAAGAGTCGTAGATAGAGGCTCAGCGCACGGGCTGAGCGATGCCGAGCGCAGTATTGATGCGCATCAGCAGGTCTTCGTAGTGATATCTCACGTCGCCTGTCGACGAGCCTATGCGCTCCTTGAGCATGGTGCGGATGCGGGTCAGCTCGCCGCGTTTCAGCGAGATAGCGTCAGAGATGCGGTTCGCCTGCGTGCCGTAGAAGTGCAGCGTGCGGCTGCCCGCAGTCCGTTCGCCTGCAGCATGGTCATGCCCGCAGGGGAGAGTACCCGCCAGAGAGATTTCTCTGAACTGACGGCCCCATTCGCCGTCTTCATCAAAGAGCGTCCGCCGCGAGCCGTCCTTCACTCCCTGATTCTCATTTGCAGCTATTATCAGCGCGTCCACAAAGTTCTTCTGCACCGAGCGCTCGTGCATGTCGGGCTTGCTCGCAGCGAAGATGTGCTTGTGGAGCATATCCATCATCTCAGTGGGCTTGAACGAGTTAGGGAAGAAAGTGTCCGCCTCGTACATGCGGATTATGCGGTTGTCCGCCAGAAGATCCCACAGAAGGAAGCACTGCGACGTCTTCAGTGCGTACGACGGTGCCGTCTCGCGCCTGCCCATAGGAGTCTGGCTCACAAGGAAGGTGTACTCGCTCACATCGGCGTCGAAAAGCCACGCAGGGTGCGTCAGCAGCTCGTCGATGAGGAATTGAAGAGCCTCGCGCTGACGTTCTCTCGGTACGGCACGGTAGGTCTTGTTGCCGTCGCCTACGGTAGTGTTGTCCACGTAGATGCCCCCGATATTGGCCATAACATGGTAGAGATACCGCTGCCACTGACCTATAATGCTGTAGTAGAGGCTCGAGGCATCATCGTAGTCCTGACCCGGCTCCCCGGTCGTCGTCCACTCCACGATGTGCGGCACTATCCGACGCAGATTCTCCATGCCGTAGCGCGCCGACTTCACAGGGTCGTCGCCCAGATCCTCGCTCAGCGCCCGCGGATCGAAAGCCTCGCGGTAGTCCTGTGCCTCGCAGTAGCGGTACAGATCCCCCGTGTAGTCATTGAGAAAACGCTGGCAGTAAAGATAGTCCGTGTCGGGGTCATCGGTTCCGTACCACCGGTAGCCATATTCGATAGCCATCATGTCGTAGGGGCCGATGTGCGGCGAGAGAGTCGTCACACCGTCGCCAGGCTGCGCAACATAGTTGAAGCGGGCATAGTCCATTATCGACGAACTCGTGCCGCCTAATTCGTTCGTGTACGACGCCGACCGCAGAGAGTCGGTCGGCACCGACGACGATGCTATCATATTGTGCCGAAGACCCAAAGAGTGCCCCACCTCGTGGCACGCCACAAAGCGCATGGCATCGCCGATGAGCGAATCCGGAAGCACCGCATTGCGCGCCTCAGGGTTCACAGCCCCCGTCTGCACCACTATCCAGTCGTGAAGAATATCTATCACATTGTGCCACCAGATAATGTCAGCCTCGATGATCTCGCCCGAGCGCGGGTCGGTGATCGACGGACCCATAGCATTCGATTTCGTCGAAGCCGCGTATGTCAGGGTAGAGTAGTTGATGTCGTTTGTATCGCCTGCCACACTGTCAGGAAGCTCATCAACACGCACAGCATTCACAAACCCCGCACGCTCGAAAGCAGCGTTCCAGTCCTCGATACCCTTCCGGATATAAGGGCGCCATTTGCTCGGAGTAGAATCATCGATGTAGAATACAATAGGCTTCGCAGGCTCAACCTTCTTGCCACGCAGATAGTCCATTTGCTCCTCAGCCTTAGGCTCGAGGCGCCAGCGCGTGATATAGTGATGATTACGCACCCGTTGCTGATCATCGCTGTAGCTCAGGTTGCCCTCCGTGAAATATCCCACTCGCGGCGAAACATACCGCCGTGCCATAGGCTTCTCAGGCAGAAGCACAATGCTCGTGCCAACCTCCGTTGTCACCGACACCGAACCACCCGGCTCCACAACGCGCGTCGTAAGCTCCGACACAGCGTACACATTGTCCGGATAAGCGTTGATCGACACTATCTTAGATAGCTCCCGGTTAGGCGACGAGCCTATGTTGATGTCATTGAAAATATCAGAGAAAGTTCCGTCAGAACCATCGAAAAACTTCGACACCTTCACAATCACCGTCGACGAATCCGGCGAAACACCCTCTATCGGAAGCGCAGCGATAAGAGGCGATATATAGTTGTTTTTCACCGACCGTGCAATATCCTGCCCCGGCTTGACATCCGGAAGCACACGGCTCTCCCGGGCAAAAACCTTCTCGTTGTCCTTGTCCAGCTCAAACCGTATCATCAGGTTCGAAGTATTGATCCCTCGGTTCACCCCCGCCTCATTAAGCTCAGCAGGCACACGCACCAGCTTGTTCACCACAAGCATATCGCGGCCCATTAGCGACACCGGAATCTCGAAATAATAGTCTGAACCCTTGCGGAGAACATTGAACATACCCTCCGACACCGCGTCAGCCCCCTTGAGCTTCCCGTAGCGCGACGGCTCTGCCACACTGTCTGCAGCCTGACCCTTGGCCTTCCTGCCCTTTTTCTTCTTCCCGTGAAACAACAGAGAGCGTTCACCCTCATGCTGCTCTGACGCCACCGTGGCAGCGTAAGACGCAAGAGTGCCCGTGAGTGTTAATGTTAGCGTTATGAATAACCTTAGTAAAAATGTATGTACCGACATGTATCTGCTTGATTCATTAGTAGATTTCCGGCTCGACCGGTCCCGTGCGCGCCTTCACGGCGTGGCGGCTTCACCCGTCCTTGCCAAAATGGTCTGCAAATATACAACATTCCGACGATATGACAGCAATCTTTAATACTTTTTGTGCGAAATGCACGTAAAATTGCACTTTTCCAATCCCGCAAGCCCACAACGAATGGCGCCCGTAGGCCGCCGACCTTTACGCCAATGCTGGGCAACGCAGAATTGCAAAATGACGCCCCTATTACCCTTTCTCAATGAAATGCCCTATCAACCACCCATCACACAGCTTCGTGCCAAGAAAAAAACCACCAAAATAAAGAATCAAGGCTATAATCCATGACATAAATCCGATACGCTCCATCTTTTTTTGCCAAGCCGTATCCCTTTTCCTAAATTTCTTCAGATACTTTTTTCTCTTATTGTCATCATCTATAGCCCATTTTACGTAAGCATATACTAAATACAGAGATACAAATGGCAAGAACGCAAACATTAAACCCTTGTTACCGAACGTCCAGATTATAATTCCCAATAGAATCCAACAAACAACCCACGGTACCGACCACACGATTGGATATATATTTTGCCACGCTCCGGCATACGTAAGATTATCCGCGATCCCATCCATTACCGTATCCACCATATTCTTATTTTCTTCAATCGAACGCTTATGCTTCTCAGTGAAAATGAACTTCATAAAAATATATTTCAGAGGATAGAAGATCCAGTCCATTAGCTTCCAAATGAACATCCCGAATCTACGTTCAGACAGACATTGTGCGTAGAAAAGCTCATTCATCAAATATTCAAACCGTTCCGCATCCATAAATATTCTCTATCTTAAAGCATCGTCACATCACCTTCTGAATCGCAATCATACTCCAAATAACCAACGGCATTGACAGCAACGAGCAGATGGACAAAACAATAGTTCTTCGTTTCCATTTCCTATGCCATGCCTCATCCTTCTTCTCAAATTCCTTGAAATAAGCAAGGTAGCGTTTTCCACTAATTGCTTTGTCTATTGGATAGTAAATTCCGCAGAATAATAAGAAAGAGGAAATTAAAAAAAACTTACCATTGAGATCATTTTTGGCACTAATGTAAAACATAATAGCTATTGTCAGCATTAGAATAGGCATACCAATAAACATCCAGTAAGCCCACTTTGCCAACAAAATCCCGAATCCCCCCACCTTATCATTCCAAACTTCGTTCTCCCCCTTGATATTGATCGAGGCCCTATTATAGATATTCTTTCTCAACTTGGTTGGAAAAAGATATAAAAGAGGGTTCACAATCGTTATTATTATCCTGCCAATAAACCTATATGAAGCAACTTCTTGAAGCCAAAAATTATATAGCAGAGCATTAAGCCAATACTCAATTCGTTTCCATCCTATTTTCCTCGCTGACTTCACCTCGCAAAAATAGCGAAAATTATTGATTACCTATTAATCTAATAGCTGAAACTTCCCTTCACTCAACGAATGGCGCCGCGAAGCGCCGCCGGTCAAATCGTAGCCCGGTCCACACCGGAGCCGCAGGCGGAGGGGTGTGCCGGGAAAAAGGCCCCCAAATGCACGAGGCGCCCGCAGGCCGCCGAACTTTACGCTACGGGCTTTGTCTCCGAGTGATTTCCCCACCCCGGGGATTTCCACACATCATCGGCGCATTTCATCACTTACCTTTGCACCCAAAAAAAGGTAAGAAAATGAAACCCCGCCAACGCCGAAGACTCCCCAACATCACCCTCGAGTTCGCAAGATGGTTCGGCCGTCCCCTCCGCTGGTGGGAACGCAATATCATCTTCACCCTCGAGCGACAGCGCCGCCGAGGCGCCGCTATCACCGCCCACATCGTCGACTACCCAGGTACCGACTCTACCGACGTCCTCGTCGGCTACATCAACTGGTACATGACACTCCTCCCCGGTACCGACCTCGTTATCCTCGACAAAAGCATCAAAGACGCGTATA
>CAYYQS010000017.1:0-24156 GCA_964472555.1 uncultured Bacteroides sp. | reverse complement strand
TGGCGTCCTTCCGGAGTCTGAAACTCCTTGCAGCGGGCTGTCTTGAGGATCGTACCACCCTGTTGGATGATGTTGGAAACATTCTGGGTGCGGAAATCGACTATTTCGTCGGTGATAAGTCCGCGGTAGCCGCGGTATATGCCTTTTACCTTAAGCCCGCTGAATATCGCCGCGCGGGTCACGGCACGGATGGCTGCGTTCATGCCGGGGGCGTCGCCGCCCGAAGTAAGTATGCCTACGCACTTTATTTCTGCCATGGTTATTTCTTGTTTAGTATTCAGGAAGCAAAGTTAGTCATTTTTTTACGTTTTCACAATCCATGAAATCGCCAAAATTTTCTGCTCCCGAACAAAAGATGAAATAATTGCGGAATAATTTCTTTAATTCAAAACATAGTTGTATATTTGCGACCAAATCAAGACAAATCCATTAATTAATACCGATATAGGATGGAATCACGTAAACTGAAAATTCGCGACCTTACGTTGCGCGACGGTCAGCAGTCGCTCTTTGCCACCCGTCTGAGCCAGAAAGAAATCGACAAACTGCTCCCTTACTATGAGAATGCAGGTTTCTACATCATGGAAGTATGGGGCGGCGCAGTGCCCGACTCTGTGATGCGCTATCTCGACGAATCCCCCTGGGACCGTCTCCGCATCATCTCAAAGGCCATGAAAGGCAAATCGCTGCTCTCGGCTCTCTCCCGTGGCCGTAACCTCTTCGGCTACGTGCCTTATCCCGACTCCGTGCTCGAAGGTTTCTACAAAGAAGCTATCGCAAACGGCCTCAACGTAATGCGTATTTTCGACGCGCTCAATGATATCGACAACGTCAAGGAATCTATCCGCCTCATCAATCAGCTCGGAGGTATCGCCGACGGCGCTGTATGCTATACCGTCGACCCCAAGAACGAAGAACCCGCCGAAAAGCCCGGCTTCTTTGCCCGTCTCTTCGGCAAGAAAGCTCAGGAACCCGAAAAGATCTTCACCGACGAATATTTCGTCAACAAGGCTCTCGAAATGGAGCGCCTCGGTGCCAAGATCATCACCCTCAAAGATATGGCCGGTCTGGTGAACCCTCTCCGCGCCGCCTCGATCATCTCCAAGCTCAAGGCCGCCCTTAAGGTGCCCGTCGACTTCCACACCCACTGTACTCCCGGCTACGGTCTCGCTTCCGGCCTCATGGCTATCCTCCACGGCGTAGACATCCTCGACACCAACATCTGGTGGTTCGGCGGAGGATCGGCAGCCCCTGCTCTCGAACTCATCTACATCTTCTGTAAGAAGCTCGGCATTGAGGTAGAAGCCAACATGGAAGCTGTCGGCGAAATCCGCGACCGTCTGCTCGGCGCCCGCGAGTCGCTCAAGGCATTCGACCTCGGTAAACTCCCCAAAGCCTTCGATCCCCTCAACGATACCCTCCCCGCTGAAATCGACGCACTCTTCGACACCGCTATCGCAGCTGCCAAGGCTTCCGACGAGGCCGCGCTCCTCGATGCCTGCCATGCTATCGAAGATTATTTCGGTTTCCCCAAACCCAACGAAATCGTAAAGGATGCCGAAGTCCCCGGCGGCATGTACTCCAACATGGTGGCTCAGCTCAAGGCTCTCGGTGCAAGCGACCTCCTCGACGACGCCATGCGCCTCATCCCCATGGTGCGTCGCGATGCCGGTCTTGTACCCCTCGTTACTCCCACCAGCCAGATTGTTGGCTCGCAGGCCGTCTCGGTAGCCCTCGACCGAAAGAAAGGTCAGCCCGACTACTCCAACCCCTCCAACCAGTTCATCAGCCTCGTCAAGGGTGAGTACGGTCATACTCCCGTGCCCGTCGATCCTGCATTCCGCGAGAAAATCACCGGCAGCGCCCAGGAGAAACCCTACGACGTAAGCTCTTACAAGAAACCCGCCAATCCCACCCTCGACGATCTCGGCGGTGTGCCTCTGGCTTCCAATAAGGAAGAAGAGCTCCTTCTCGAACTCCTGCCCACCGTAGCCAACACCTTCCTCCGCAAACGCCGTCAGGAAGAGTATGATGCCAAGCATGCCGCAGCAGCTCCTGCCGCAACCGAGACCAAGGAAGAAGAAAAGGCTCCCGAAGAACCTATCACCGGTCCTACTCTCCGCGCTCCCATGGGTGGCCGCATCATCAGCATTGACGTCAAGCCCGGCGAAAAGGTTGCCAAAGGCAAACTCCTCCTCGTCTACGAGGCAATGAAGATGGAAAACGATGTCACCGCCGACAGCGACGTGACTATCAAGCGCATCTTCGTCAAACCCGGCGAAGTGGTATATACTGATGCCGTGCTGATCGAATTCGAATAATCGGATATTGCTCTATAAAGCAGCATCCCCTGAGGCCGTCGGCTTCAGGGGATGCGTATTTCTTAATCGTTGGAGAATTCTTTTATTCCGCGGGTTTGAGCGTACCTTCAGGCGTGATTATGATTTTCTTATCGCGGTAGAGATGCCCCACAGCCTTCTTGAAGTCTTTCTTTGAGCAGGAGAATATCATTTCGATTACTTCCGGCGCCGTCTTGTCGCCTACTGGCGCTGCTCCGGGCTTCGAGATGTATTCGAGGATGCGGGTTGCGAGTTCATCCTGACGCTTCCGGGCTTTATCGTTGAGCGTAAGGTCGATTTTGCCGTCGGGGCGTACCTGTTTTACAAACGCAGTGATTGTCTCTTCCAGCTCGATCGGGCGGAAAATCTCGTTGGAGTAGATTATACCGCGGTGAAGATTGTCAACTATCACCTTGTAGCCGATCGGCGTATGCTCCGTTACGAGCGCCGTCACCTTCTGCCCCGGTTTGTAGTCGGGGTAAGCGTTCCCGAGGAATTTCTCCACCTTCGCAGACGCCACAACACGATTGGAAGTCTTGTCGACATACACGTAAACAAGATAAATGCCTCCTCGGCGCATCTTCACCTTCTGCTCGCTGAAAGGCACCAGCAGATCTTTCGGCAGGCCCCAGTCCATAAATGCACCCACCTCGTTCACAGCGCTCACGCTGAGAAACGCAAATTCTCCCGCCGTAGCGTAGGGATGCTCCGTTACGGCCACCGGGCGGTCGTCGGAATCATTATACACAAATACATCAAGTTGCTGGCCTATTGCTGCATCAGTAGGCATATAGCGTGCGGGCAGAAGCACTTCTTCGTCTTCTCCGGGGCGTGAGAGATATGCGCCGAAATCAACCAGTCGGCGGATCTCCATAGTCTGATATTTTCCTAATTCTATCATCAATCGTAGTTTTTCGGGTGCAAAGTAAAGTGTTTTATTTCGCCCGACAAGCGAAAAATGCTTAAATTTGCACTCATCTTTTATATATTACAACATTTTATCTTCACGATTGTTTCGACTCTTATGGAAAGCGACGGCGTGCAACTGATACTGAAATATTTCCCTGCCCTCACCCAAGAGCAGCAGAAAGCTTTTGAAGCACTTGAGGCTCTTTATACTGAGTGGAATTCACGCATCAACGTGATTTCCCGTGCGGATACCGGCAACCTCTACTGCCGCCACGTGCTCCATTCACTGGCAATCGCCGCCTTCTTCGGCGAGCTCGAAGAAGGTACCACACTGCTCGACCTCGGCACCGGTGGCGGGTTCCCCGGTATTCCCCTGGCAATATTCTATCCTCACTGCCGCTTCCACATGGTCGACCGCATCGGTAAGAAAATCCGTGTGGCTTCCGAAATCGCATCGGCTATCGGGCTGAAGAATGTCTCCTTCCACCACGGAGACTCAGGCGAGTGCCACAACCGCTACGACTATGTGGTGAGCCGCGCCGTGATGTCGCTCGAGGGTCTTGTCAAGGCTTGTGCGAAGAATATCGACCTCTCCACCCCTCGCCGTAACCGCTACGCTCCCGGCCTCGTCTGTCTGAAGGGAGGTGACCTCGCCGACGAAATCAAAGCTGTCCGCAGGCCCGTCATTGAAATACCTATAAATGAGTTTTTTAGCGAGCCTTTCTTCGATACGAAAGAGGTAGTCTACGTTCCGTTCAAGAAATAAACATGAAGTGATATGATAAAAGTTAAGCAATTTGTATTCAACCCTTTCGGTGTCAACACCTACGTAGTGTGGGACTCTGAAACGCGCGAGGCACTCGTCGTCGACCCCGGTATGACATCGTCGGCCGAAACCTCGGAATTCGACAGCTATGTGAAGGACAACGACCTTAAGATAAATCAGATAATCAACACACACCTTCATCTCGACCATTGTTTCGGCGACAACTACGTGAGCGACCGTTATGGCGTGAAAGTAGCGGCCAACATAGCCGATGCGCCATTGGGCGAAGGCTTGGGTTCGCAGGCACGCCAGTTCGGTATGGTGCTTCCTTCCGGAGCGGATCGTGGAGTGACTATCGACGTGTCGCTCACCGAAGGCGACGTGATTACTTTCGGTGCCGAAAAAATGTATGTGATTGAAGTGGCCGGGCACTCTCCCGGTGGCATTGCACTCTATTGCCCCGCAGGGGCTTTCGCAATTGTCGGCGACAGTATCTTCCGCGGCTCTGTAGGCCGTACCGATCTTCCCGGAGGCGACCACGCCACACTCATAGCCAATCTCAAGAATAAGATTCTCACTCTGCCCGACGGCACCCGCCTCCTGCCGGGCCATGATCGCTTCACAACAGTAGCCGACGAGAAGGCCTCAAACCCCTATATCCGGTAGCCCTTTCACATTTTTCGTACATAAAATGTGATTGCACACACACTTTTCGTACATAAAATGTGATTGAGCGCTTGCTTTTCCCTCATTTTATGTGTGGCTATTTGAATAGCTCCGCCGCTTTTGCCGGATTAAGACCTAACTTTACAGCGCGGTCGGCATCGGAGTGTGCCTGATCGAGTCTGTAGCGGTCGCGGTTGAGCATCGCCCGGTAGTAGTAAAGTTCTGGGTCCTCGGGGAAAAGTTTCATTGCTTCGGCAAGTGTGGCTGAGGCATCGGAGAGACGCTCGTCGGCGAGCTGGCATCCTGCAAGGGCTGCATAATATTCTGCAGAAGGCTCGATCTTTATCAGTCGTTCGAAGTACGGGATTGCCTGACGGTTGCGTTGCGTCAGAGAATACAGCGCCGATAGTGCTATCGCCGTGTCAGTACCGTCGGGATCTTGCGAGGCAAGCACGGCAAAGTCGCGTTCTGCCGTGTCGAGCATCCCGGAGTATAAAGCTATTGTGCCGTGATAGAAGCGTGCTTCAAGATTGAGCGAGTCAGCATCGAGCACAGCACCGTAGTCCTCCATGGCATCCTTGTCGCGGCCTAACTTGAGAAGCACATGTGCACGGTTGGCGCGGACAGTCCGCATTGCCGGAGCCATGCGGTGTGCCTCATCCAGCGTAGCCAGTGCGAGAGAATCGCGGCCAAGGAAACTGTATACCATACCTAAGTTCGACATCAGGAGTATATTCTCCGCAGCCGCAGGACGCACCGACATTGCATCGATCAGTCGGGCCGCCGCCTCTTCGTAGTCCCCGTCGGCTATAGCCTTGTCGGCCTGTCCGCAGAGGAGAAAATAGGGATCCTCCTCGTCATCGGGCACAGGTTGTGCCGCATGAAGCGGCAGAAAGCTCCACGCTAATATGAAGATAGAGCAGAGGAGAGCAGTGTGCTTCATTTCACTTTTTTCTTAGCGGGTTCGGGAGCAAAGCAGTTAGGGTAATCAAGCTTGACGCGCTTGTGGGTCATGGCCCAGATGATGAGGAATACTCCGAGAATTATGAATGGAATGCTCAGAAGCTGGCCCATATTGTACTTCATCGTCGCCTCGAATGCCACCTGATCGTTCTTGATAAATTCGATAAGGAAACGCGTGCCGAAGGTGCCCACCAGGAATGTACCGAAGAGCAGGCCCGGGCGCTCGCCCGCATTGCGGCGCCAGTACATATACATCATCAGTCCGAACAGAGCCAGATAGCACAGAGCCTCGTAGATCTGAGTGGGATGACAGGCCACCCCCTCGTACATAGCGTGCCATTCAGCCGACCGCACGAACATGAAGCCCCACGGAAGAGTAGTTGCATGCCCGAAGATTTCTGAGTTCATGAGATTGCCGATGCGGATAAGGCATCCGACAAGAGCTATCGCCACAGTCAGACGGTCGAACGTCCACAATGGATTACGTTTGGTGGTGAAGATCGAGAAAAGTATTACCGCTATGATGATGCCGATGGCTCCCCCATGGCTGGCAAGACCGCCTTCCCAAGTAGCAAGTATCTTCCAGGGGTGGGCACTGTAGTAGTCCCATTGATAAAAGAAGACATGCCCTAATCGTGCACCTACTATTGTGGCCACTCCCACGTAGATAAGGAGGATGCCCATCCAGCGCTCCGGAGCTCCTTCACGCTTGAACATGCGTGCTACAACATTGAAACCCAGCCAGAAGCCTATTGCAAACATCAGCCCATACCAGCGTATGGTCACGAAACTGTCGATAAGCGCGGGATTAACGTCCCACGTGATGTATTCCGCTATCATTTTTGTTGTTGTGTTTTATCCTTTTTGAAATGCTCTGCCGTCACCTTGCGTACCTTGGAGCTGAGCGCGATCACGGCAATCATCGTCGGTATTGCCATGAGAGCGTAGAAGAGGTCGCACGCGCCTACCGCTGCTTCAAGCGGTACTACCGCAAACACCACCAGCGACGCAAGGAAGAACCACGAATAATACTTTGCCCGCTTGCTGCCGAAGAGATAGCTCGCGCATGTAGTGCCGTAGAACGAATATGAGAACATCGACGACATGGCAAAGCATATCACGATGCACATCAGCAGAATGTCGCCTGCCGGTATTCCCTTCGAGAAAGCCTGCATGGCCACAGCGAGCCCCTGCACGCCTTCCACGTTGATATCTCCGCACAGCAGTATGGCTATTGCCGTGAGGGTGCACACGAGCCCCGAGTCGATGCTCGGCCCTAACATTGCCACAAGGCCTTCCCTCACAGGATTATCGTTCTTCGACGCTCCGTGCATTATCGACGCCGTGCCGATACCTGCGTCATTTACCAGTGCCGCTCTGCGGGCGCCGATTATGGCGATCCCCACAAGGGCGCCGAACCCGGCCCGCAGGTTGAACGCTTCGGTGAATATACTGCGGAAGACTCCCGGCACGCCGCTGATATTGGTGATGATAATGTAGAGCACCATGAAGAAATAGAGCCCCACCATAAAGGGCACCATTACGGTTGCTACTCCGGCAATGCGTTTGATACCTCCGAGTATCACCACCGCCACGATGGCAGCAACGGCTATGCCGAACAGAAGCCTGAAAGTGTGCACGTTATCGAGCCCGACGAGGCTCCCCGCGCTGCTGAGGAAATCGCTGTTGGCCAGACCCTCCGGAGTGGTGAAAGTAGTCATGAACGCTTCCGTGAGCTGATTTGAGTTCATGATGCACATGGTGCCGAAAAGACCTGCCACAGCAAAAAATGTAGCAAGTGGTTTCCACTTCATGCCCAATCCCTGCTCGATGATATGCATGGGCCCTCCCTGCGATTCTCCCTTGTCGTCCTTGCCGCGATACATAATGGCCAGAACGCCTTCGTGATATTTCGTGGCCATGCCCACGAGTGCGCTCACCCACATCCAGAATATCGCTCCCGGACCTCCGAGCACAAGGGCGATAGCCACGCCTGCAATATTACCAAGGCCGATAGTGGCTGCCACAACAGAGGCAAGCGCCTGCACCGACGAGATCTGTCCGTCCTTTTTGCCCTTTTCGGGCTTGCGGCGCAGTTCGGCGAGCGCGGCCGGAAGACGGCGAACCGACACAAACCCCGAGGTGATGAAAAGGTATAATCCCCCGCCGATCAGAAGGAAGAACAGAGGATAGCCCCCCATGATATCGGCGGCCTTGATGATGAATTGTCCTATTTTGTCCAGCATAGACTGCAAAGATACGACTTTTCGGTCTCAAATCGGAGGTGTTGACATTATTTAGCAGGAAAGAAAACTTAAAAAACAAAAAAATCGGCTGTCTCGCGACAACCGACAATCTTTAACCTTAAATCTAATACCATGAAAAAACACAGTGCAAAATCAGTAATTATGACTATCAAACACCTGCCCTAATGTTAATGTTCGGTGACAAAACGCAAATTAACACAATTTAATATTGACATCCTCGAAAAAAATAATTAAATTCGCGCTTTGAAAAACATAATCATCACAAGGCTTAGGCTATTTCAATGAGAACAAGAATATTAGTTATCGACGACGAAGAAGCGCTGTGCGAAATCCTCAAATTCAACCTCGAAAAAGAAGGGTATGAAGTAGAATGTGCCTACAGTGCAGAGGAAGCTCTCGATCGCGACGATCTTGAGTCCTTCTCCCTATTTATGGTCGACATTATGATGGATAAGCTGAGCGGATTTGATTTCGCCAGCAGAGTTCGCAATGTAACAGCTACTGAAAACACTCCGATTTTGTTCTGTTCCGCGCTTTCCGACGAGGACTGCGTGGTGAAAGGTCTCAATATCGGTGCTGACGACTATGTGACAAAACCCTTTAAGATCGGTGAAGTTCTTGCCCGCGTGAGAGCCGTACTCCGCCGTGCCGAGACTGCTCAGAAGAAGTCTGCTGCCGATGTTGTCACTCAGCAGTCGATCTACGAGCCCGATGTAGTGTTCAAGTCCTTGCGCATCGACCGCAACAGCAAGGAAGTGTATATCGACAACGAACTGGTGTCGCTCACAAGAACAGAGTTCGATATCCTCCTTTTCTTCCTCACCCACCGCAACAGAATATATTCACGCGAAGAAATTATCAAGAACGTATGGGGCGACGACGTTGTCGTCACTGACCGAACTATCGATACCAACATCACCCGTCTCCGTAAGAAGCTCGGTGACTGCGGTAAGTATATCGTTACCCGTCAGGGATTCGGTTATGGATTTAAGGAGACGTATTAATTATCAGTGGCAGCTCTTCTTTCCGCTTGTCATCACACTGTGGGCCATTATTTTTGGTATGACATGGTGGATGGTGAGCAATGAGCGCAAGTTCCGTGAAGATTCCATAAAGGAGCAGCTCGGTCTTATCAACGAGCGTATCCTCGCCACCTACGAGTCGGAGCAGGATCCCCGCAGCTTCATTGACTTTGTATGCCGCTACTATAAGACAAATCCTGAG
Organism: uncultured Bacteroides sp.; assembly: GCA_964472555.1. GTDB lineage: Bacteria > Bacteroidota > Bacteroidia > Bacteroidales > Muribaculaceae > CAG-873. Next base: position 15,022 of record CAYYQS010000017.1, on the reverse strand, counting down.
TATGACCTCCTCCGCGTGTCGGTCTACCAGAACGGAGAGCAGATACGCTCATGGGGAGAGCCTATCGGCCTGTCGCAGACCGAGGCCGAGGAAGAGCACGGCGTGACCCGCACCCCAGAGATCGACCGTAACCCGGAAGACGCAAATCCCGGCGACCGCTATTTCTTCTACGACAACCGCACCAGTGCCGACGGCGAAGTAACGGTTATTAGTATCCTTCCCTTTGACCAGGATATACGCAATGCAACCACCCCGCGCTCGAGCCTCTACTGGATAGTGATAGCTCTTGCCGTAGGTGTTACTGTACTTGCCTACTATTCTACCCGCTACTTTGGCAAAAACATCACCATTCTCCGCACCATTGCCGACAAAGCCGTCACCGACCCCAACTTCATCCCCCCGATGGATTATCCTCACGATGAGCTCGGCGACATTTCACGACGTATCGCACAGATGTACAACGAGCGATCTGCGGCAATGCAGCGCCAGAAGCGCGAGCACGCCATTGCCATGCATGCTATCGAGGAGAAAGCCAAAGCCAAACGTCAGCTAACCAACAATATCAACCACGAATTGCGTACGCCTATCGGCGTCGTGAAGGGATATCTCGACACTATCCTCGACAATCCCGACATGGACGAAATGTCGCGCACACACTTCCTCCGGAAGGCCTCAGAGCATATCGACCGACTTGTCAACCTTATTGCCGACGTGTCCGCTATCACACGTCTCGAAGAGGGTGGCGAACTCATAGCTACCGAAGAGCTCGATTACCACGATGTGGTCTACACAATAGCCAACGACCTCGAGGAATCCAAGGCTCTCGGGTCGATGACCTTCAACTTCGACGTACCTCTCGACTGCAAGATCAACGGTAACTACAACCTCCTCTCCGGCATGCTCCTCAATCTCGCAAAAAATGCGGGCCTTCACTCCAAGGGCACGATGTGCGAGTTGGTGATGACCAAGGAAGACGACGATTTCTACTACTTCGAGTTCCGCGACAACGGCAACGGCGTTGGCGAGGAGCACCTCCCCCACCTCTTCGAGCGCTTCTATCGCGTGGATGCAGGCCGTTCGCGCAAAGCCGGAGGTACAGGTCTTGGCCTCCCCATTGTCCGAAACACCATCATTGCCCATGGTGGCGATATCACTGTAAGCAACCGTCCTACCGGAGGTCTCGTGTTCGCGTTCACTCTGCCCAAATTCAAAAACGGCAAGCGCTGATCTCCGGGCGCATATCTCTGCATGATACGCTCCCTCCAGTCCTTGCGCGGCATATTCGCTATCTGCATATTCATCACCCACTGCGGCGAATTCGTAGGCCGTAGCTGGCTACCCTCCGGAGGCGACTTCGGCGTAGCATTCTTCTTTATGCTCAGTGGGTTTGTAATGACCCTCGGATATGGGCACAAAATCCGGTCGGAAGCCTTCAGCTACCGCCTCTACATCTCCCGCCGCATCATCCGTTTCTGGCCGCTCCACCTCCTCCTTTTGGGCATTTGCATACTGATGACTTTCAGTCGCTTATCGGCTGTCGACTACCTCCACCTCATCCCCAACGCACTCCTGCTTCAGAGCTGGAGCCCCAACCCCGACGTCTTTTTCTCTGGTAATGCACCCTCGTGGGCGTTGAGCGATCTCATCTTTTTCTGCGCCGTGCTTCCTCCACTGCTCCGCCTGCGCTTCCGTCGTCCGGCCCTTTTCTTCTCACTTGTTACCCTGGCCTTTGCGGCTTACGCCCTCTGTATGACTGGCGTGTCTTCTGAGCATCTGTTGTTTTTAGTGTATATTTTTCCGCCGGTTCGTCTTCTCGACTTTCTCCTCGGCGTGCTCCTTTCAGAATTATATACTAAGGCAACCTACCGGATGCATGTTGGCTGCGCTGCTACTAATTTCATCCAGCCACTTAGCCTGCTTGTCGTAGCCCTCGCCTCGTGCCTCTTCCTCTCCGTTCCCGAAGCCTTTCGCCTCGCATCGTGGTGGTGGCTGCCCGTAGCCCTTACAATCTTCACCTTTGCGCTCACCGACTCTCGCGGCCTTCTCGGCCGATTGCTAAGCACCCGCCCCGCCGTACTCTTAGGCGACATCAGCTTTGCCTTCTACCTCCTCCACGTGCCGGTATGCCTCCTTCTCAAGCGCCTCTTCGCCTCCGATTTTTCACCTGCCTCTTTCCTCCTTCTTTCTTTTATCATCTCGCTCGCCCTCGCTTGGCTACTCTGGCGCTTCTTTGAGCGCCCTGTAAGCAATGCTCTCCTCCGGCGCCTCGCCCCTCGTAATTCCAAACCGTTTGTAAGCGAATAAGTTGGAATAGATATTTTGCATCCGTGAAATTTTCACGGATGATGTGGCGGTTTCAATTTTTTTTATTATTTTTGCGCTCGTAACCCGCACCTAATAAGAAAATAAGTATGTTACTTCGAGTTATCTTCGAGAACTTCTTGTCTTTTAGAGAACCTGTCCAATTCGACATGTTCCCAAATCCCAAACGTTCCATACATGAGCACCATATATATCACCAGGCTGTGCCCGTTTTAAAAATGGCCGCGGTATATGGTGCAAATGGTTCCGGAAAATCTAATTTGGTAAAAGGGTTGGATTTTATAAATGACTTTGTTTTGAGGAATGATTTCTTCAAAGAAATTGATATAGCCCGTTACATTCACAAAGGAAATCCCGATTTAGATAATCAGTATCTCTCGGCTATAATTGAATTTGAAGCTGAAAACAGATATTATATTTATTCTTTCAAGCTTTCAAGCGAACGTGTCATTTCAGAAAATTTATTTCTTTCTGGTTTAGGTCAGAAATCCAATAAATTAATCTTTAAGCGTGAGCTTGATAATGTTGTCGTTGGAGAACAGATCGATAAAAAGGTACAGCAAGCCATAGATACCTTGCTTTCAAAGAACCCAACGGTTTCTTTAATCCAACTAAATGAACAATTCCCTATTGTTCAGGGCAAAGATATTCAAATCGCAACTCAATGGCTCCAGCACTCCCTAATAATTGTACCATTTAATGCAGTTGCGATAAAACTTATCGATCAAATGGATAAAAATCCTCGATTGCTTGATTTTACAAGAGAGGTGATTTCCAAAATTGGCTTAGGGGTATCGGATATTGACATTAAAGAGGATCTATTCGAAAATTGGATAAAGAACAAATCTCATCAGGAATATAGTAAAATCTCATCGGAACTTGAAGGCGATAAAGTGCTTGGCGTGACAGAAGATAACCGTCAGATCTTTATAGCCATGAAAGATAACGATCAAACTATCGTCAAAGAATTTGTCTTCCGTCATCTTGGCCTTGAAGGCAAGATATTTGAAATGGATATAAACGGAGAGTCAGACGGTACTGTGCGCCTCTTAAATTTGATTCCTGCCTTATACGGAGCTATTGAACTTGGCCGTACGATTGTTATTGACGAGATAGACCACAGTATACATCCAATTTTGATTTTTGCCTTGATGAAGCTTTTCGCCGATAGTAATACAAAAGGGCAACTTATATTTACTACTCACGAGACCTGTCTTTTAAATCAAAAGATTTTACTTCGGGCTGACGAAGTGTGGTTTGCTGAAAAGATCGAAGGAGCGACAAAAATGTATTCCCTCAATGATTTCAAGGAGCACAATACTATTTCAGTAGAGAATGGCTACATAAATGGTCGCTATGGCGCAATTCCATATATTGGTGAAATCGAATGGATACAATAGGTGATCTATTCAATGGGTATTCTAAACCCGAGGGAAATGCTGATTTAAGAGAATCTCTGGCTCAATTAGCAGACGTTGACGGTGTAGATACTATAAAATCAGAAGTTGATTCGACTCCCGGTGAATATAAGAAAGGAACCGGAACAATTTCCAGTTTCTTAATTATTGTAGTTTCCGGTGGGGAGGTTCGGGAATCTAATTATCTTCAGGAATTATCAAAAAAGAGTACTTTCCCTCGCATAAAGCTCATTTTTGTCTCTTCCGAAAAGAATAAAGGTGGCTTATCCCCCAAGATGATGGTGGATAAATTAGGAGATAGAGTTGAATTCGGAGAACCGTTAAAATCGGATAAGATCTTATATTCGACTATTGATAAGATTTTTATGGTGTCCGACGTTGATCACTATTATGAAGAGTTAGCGAAAATATTATCTACCCATACTGATCCAAAGATAGTTTGGATTATTAGTAATCCGTGCTTTGAGATGTGGTTGTACTATGCCCACTTTGATTATTTACGTAATGAACTCGAAGTGCTTGCCTCAATCCCGCAATCGCAGCAAAGCTCAACTCTTAAAACCATTAATGACTCGATAGTAAAAGGTGGCATCGATCCCCGTAAAGCTTTTGAGCGGATTAAATTCGCCAATATCAATTCAAGAAATAATTACCATGCCGATGAGAATGGCATTCCAAAGCTGTATTGCACAAATATGTATATCTTAGGCGAATACTTACTGGCTGTTATAGGAGAACAAGAGTTTGAAAAATGGTTGGATGAGAAGCAAAAGAAAATAGAAGCATATAGCAAGAAAGTATTATAGATCGAGATAATTCCTCCTGAGCTCATTTCCTCTACCGTGTTAGACATTCTCATGCTCTTGGGTAAGAAACTTAGCAGCAGATTTGTCTGTTAGGGAATTTTAACACACATTCTCAAGAAATTTAGATTTTTTCTTCTCTTTTTCTTGTTTATTCAAAAGTTATTCTTACATTTGTGGCGACAACGGCCATTGTTAGTCTTTTATTAGACTTTATAAATTAACCTAATTGGTAACCTTATATTCTTCACTCACCCATGAAAAATTTAATATGGATACTCCTGCCCTTTCTGCTGACACTGGCATGGGCATGCGGTGATGAGCCGAAGGAGCCTCAATTAAAGCTTTTAAGTTCCGACTCTATTGCATTAGTGGAGATATCAAGATCGTTTCAAACAGAGTCGGCTGACTATCCTCATCCATGGTCTATCTCCAATCCTTCTACTTGGAAAGGCAGTGTACGCTTGGACACAGTTATTGATGAGAAGACCGGCGAGAAGGCTTTGGCGGTAGGTGGTTTAACCTTGTATATTTACGAGCCAGCCAAAATCTATGATGGCATAATTTATGATAGTCCGATGGATCCAAAACTTCTGGATTTGAAGCACGTTAAGGAGTTTAAGGTTTATGCATGCCCGGACGCTTGTTTTAAGCCGGAATACATACCCATTGGATGCGAGTCTATACTGGTGGAAAAAATTGATCCGGAAGTTCCTGGATTCATAAAGGTTTTTGATGAATCTTCCAAAAAGAAATCGTGGGATACCATTGGTCTCATGGCCTCACACAGTTGGTATTTTCGAAAGTTTGTTGTTCACGGACTCGATATTAACTACTTTAATGTGTCGCTTGTGGATGACTCACTGGTGGATGTATCAAATAATCAGTTGGAAGGACAAGTCTCAGGGAATATGATTATTTTCTCGACTCAGCCCAATCTTAGTCATAACAAATATACTAAGTTTGATTGGAAGCTCTGGGGAAATAATTATTACATCGTCCCCAATCTCCAATACAATGAAATCCCGATTCCTGAGGAAATCTTGGAAACGGAATTCTGGGCTAGGAACCATGAATGTTTCATAGGGAATCCCGGATATGTGGCACCTAAATAAACTGACCATAACGATAATGTGGGGCGCAGGCTCCACATTATCTTCTTGATAGAAGTGTTAAAGAAGCATTTTCCTGATTTAACTAATATTAAAGATTGTCATTTGGGTAGCCGCGAAAAAGTTTTTAACTTTGCAGTGAATTAAAAATTACTGTTTTTGAGAACTCGACCACCGTAGAAGACGGGGAGTTGGGTTTCTTATTTTTTTGTATTTGTAAAAACTAAAACCTGAAGACCATGGCTATTACCTATATGACAAAAGAGGGCTACGACCGTAAGATGGAGGAAATCTCCTATCTCGAGACCGTGAAGCGCCCCGAAATAAGCCGCGCTATCGCTGAGGCTCGCGACAAAGGCGACCTCTCGGAAAACGCTGAATACGACGCTGCAAAAGAGGCTCAGGGCCTCCTCGAAATGAAGATCGCCCAGCTCAAAGACCTCGTGGCAAACGCTCGTATCATCGACGAAAGCAAACTTTCCACCGATGAAGTTCAGCTCCTCAATAAGGTGACTATTAAGAATGTTGCCACCGGCGCCGTGGCTGAATATACAATCGTGGCCGATAGCGAAGCCGACATGAAGGCTAAGAAGATAGCAATCTCCACCCCTATAGCTCGAGGCCTCCTCGGCCACAAGAAGGGCGAGACAGTAGAAATAGCTATCCCCGCAGGTAAAGTGAAGTTCGAAATCATTGATATCTCTATCTGATGGCTTCGATTTTCTCACGCATTATCGCAGGCGAAATTCCCTGCTACAAGGTTGCCGAGGATGAGAAGAATTTTGCCTTCCTCGACATCAACCCGCTTACCGAGGGTCACACCTTGGTAGTGCCCAAAAAGGAAACCGACTATATCTTCGATCTTTCCGACGAAGACTACACCTCTCTGCAGCTCTTCGCCCGCCGAGTGGCCAAAGCAGTTGAGAAAGCATGCCCTTGCAAGCGCATCGCCACTGCTGTGATCGGTCTTGAGGTGCCCCACGCTCACATCCACCTCGTGCCTATCAACAGCGAAGGCGACCTCGACTTCAAGCGTGAAAAGCTCACTCTGCCAAGCGAACGCATGGCAGAAATCGCCGCTGAAATTGCCTCAAAATTTGAATGATACTATGAAAAAAAATTCAATAGTAGCAGGTCTCCTTGCAATTGCTGCCGTAGCCTGCTCAGGGCCTAAGGGCTGGGAACTCAAAGGCACCGTCGACGGTCTTGCCGACGGCACCTCCCTCGCTATCGAGGCATGCAATGCAGGGCACTGGTATGTGCTCGACTCTGTGAAGGTGAATAAGGCCGGTGCCTTCGACTACCGCGCCGCCGAGCCTGCTCCCTCCGCCGACATCCTCCGCATCACTCTTCCCGGTACCGGCAGTGTGTATTTCCCGGTGGAAGGCAAAGATGTACTCACACTCGAAGCTTCGGCTGCCAATTTCGGCACAGGACATCGCCTCTCCGGCACCGATATGGCCTCTGTGATTTCTACAGTCGACAGTATCGCCTCCTCCACACCCTCCCTGCCCGAGCTCCAGCGCAAGCTCGCCGGATTTGTTGTTACCGACACCACCGGCATTGTGGCCTACTACACCGTAGGAAAATCTATTCAGGGAAGTCCCGTGTTTGACCCCAACGACAAATTCGGAAACAGAATCTATGGTGCCGCAGCGCAGGTGTATGCCCACTATAAGCCTCTCGACCCGCATGCCGCAGCTCTCAAGGCAGCTTACTTCGCCGGTCGCCGAGCACTTGGCAAAGCTCCCGAACCCGAGACAACAACTATCGAAGTACCCGAAGCCGGAGTTATCGAAATCGCACGTCACGACTATACCGGCGAGCTCCGCTCACTCACTGAGGCGGCATCTAAAGGTAATGTAGTGCTCCTCAGCTTCACCGCTTACAATATCCCCGCCTCTCCGGCCTATAATGCTATCCTTAACGATCTCTACACCCTCTACCACGACAAAGGCCTCGAAATATATCAGATAGCTTTCGATCCCGATGAGGTGGAGTGGAAGGAAGCCGCCCGCAACCTTCCCTGGATTACCGTGTGGAACTCCGAGGCCGACGGCCAGAGCGTCCTCGCTGCATACAACGTCGGCGCACTCCCCATGACCTACATCATCGAGCGCAACGGCGATCTGGGCGAACGTATCATCGACCCCACTCAGCTACCCAAGGCCGTAGGAAAGAGATTTTGAGCTCATTCGACATCTTTAACTGACATCATACACAATTTAAACTACAGCTAAACCCCATGAAAAAAGCCCTCTTAGCATTGCTCCCCGCTGCTATCATCGCTGTGGCTCCCTCCTGCACCAAGTCCGAGGCCGCTCCGCTGGCTCAGGTGTACTGGGAAGTGGAGAACCTACCCGTCGACAGCGCCGGAACGCAGACCTACCGCCAGATCTACACCCTTGCCGGCGACCTGCGCGGTGTCGAGCGCTTCTGCTTCAACCAGTTCTCGCGTAAGATGAATCTTACCGACACAACCGACACTCTCATCGAACTCCTCCCCGGCTACTACGCTATCGGCTCGCCCCGCTTTGCCGAAGCAACCGGTACCGATACCCTCCGGTTCGAAATCCTCACCAAGGGTCTCCTGTCTTCTGTTTGCTACGGCCCCGACGGAACTCACCTCGTCTTCACCGACGGCCGCACAGCTCCCGTAGAACTCACTTTTGCCGACATTACAGCAAATAAGTCGGGTTACTCCAACTCCCTCATCGATCGCATGCCCTACGGCGACGAAGTGTTCGCTATCAACGAAAGCATCGAGCCGCAGGCTCCCGCAGGTCCCTACGACGTCATTCCCTCCTTCAAGGAAATCAACCTCACAGGCGGTGAAAGCACTGTAAATCCCGCCGAAGCAGAGTTCAAGCCCTTCGAAGGCGAAGGCTTTGCCGACGAGTACCGCATCACCGTGGCCGACGGCAAAATGACAGTCGAAGCTCCCGAAAAGCTCTGGAAGCAGCTCCGCTACCGCATCGAGCATTATTTCGGCAATCAGCCCGTCACTCTTCCCGATGCCGTCATCACCGACTGGCCCTCTTACCCCTACCGCGGCCTTATGATCGACATCGCCCGCAACTATCAGACCCCCGAGGAAATGAATCGCGTGCTCGACATCATGGCACTCTACGGGCTCAACACTCTCCACTTCCACCCGATCGACGACGAAGCATGGCGTGTGGAAATTGCAGCTCTCCCCGAGCTAACCGAAATTGGCTCCAAGCGCGGATATCTCCCAGAAGGCGAGACAGGCTATCTCCCGCAGATGTACACCGGCGACGGAAATCCCGAGTCGACAACTACTTCGGCAAACGGCTACTTTACCCGTGCTGATTATGTCAACATGCTCCGTCATGCCAACGAACTCGGTATCACCGTTATCCCCGAAATCGAAGCTCCCGGCCACGCCCGTGCATCTATCAAGGCTATGGAGGTACGTGCAGCACGCACCGGCGACAACTCTCTTCTTCTCCGCGAGCTCAACGATACTTCGGAATTCACCTCCGCCCAGGCTTTCCACGACAATGTGATGAGTCCTGCCCTCGAAGGTCCGTACAAACTCTTCGACGTCGTGGTCGACGAATTCATCGACATGCACAAGGAAGCCGGTGCACCCCTCGTGGCTATCCACATCGGTGGCGACGAAGTGGCTCACGGCGCTTGGAGCGGATCCCCCGCTGTTCAGAAGCTTATGGAAGAGCAGGGTCTCGAATCCGAAAAAGAAGTACACGCATACTTCGTCAACAAGCTCCGCGAGATGTTCGATGCAAAAGGAATCAAGATGTCTGGTTGGCAGGAAGTTGCTCTTCACCACTCCGACGAATACAACAAAGCCGTTGCCCCCTCTATGTATTCCGTAAACTGCTGGAGCACACTCGGACGCAACAAGACCGTGCCCGACGAACTCGCAAGCGCAGGATATCCCATCGTGCTCAGCAACGTGGAGCACTTCTACCTCGACATGCTCTACAACTATCATCCCGAAGAACGAGGCCTCTCATGGGGCGGCACCGTCGACGAATTCAAGGCTCTCGATGGCTATCCCTCCAAACTCTGCACCGTGAAAGATGCAAACATCCTCGGTATCCAGGGTCAGGTATGGTCTGAAACAAACCGCAATCCCCAGACCCTCGAGACTATGCTCCTGCCCAAACTCCTCGGTCTTGCCGAACGCGCTTGGAATCCCGAGCCCACCTACGAGGCCCCCGCTTTCCAGGGCGTGATCATCAACGAAATCCCCAAATGGGAAGCTGCCGGATACACCTACCACGTGCGTCAGCCGGGTATACGTATCAACGAAAACGGCACCTTCACCGCCAATTCTCCCTATCCCGGCGCTACTCTCCGCTATACCCTCGACGGCAAGACGCCTACTGCCGATTCGCCCATTGTTGAGGCCGGTGCCGAGATTCCTTACGGCGATGCATCACAGATCCGCGTTAAGCTCTGGCTCAACGGCCACGCTTCTCCCGCATCCATTCTCTATGTGAAGTAAGACTCCTTACACATATTTTCTCGGCCCGGACTTCGCTAATCAAGCGTCAGCCGGGCCGAGTTTTTTTGCTACCTTAACCTTTGTAATAATTGTTTAGCGCCCGGAGCCGAACCTCTGTGAATCTGTAGCGTTCTTACTCTCGAAAACAGCAAAGAAAGCCCCCTTCGAGCCACACGAGACTTGCTGCAGGAGCCTCTCACGACCCGGCCGAGGCATTCTTGAGCTGCTGATGTCTAACTAAAAACGTAAAGAATATGGCAGACAAGAAATCCTACTATGTAAACATGATCGAGGCTAAAGACGGCAAAATGACCGAAGTCCTCGACTTCAATTTCGGCGGTCATCACGATATCGCCGATATGGTAGAACGTACCCGCACGGCCGGGCTTTTCGAGAAAGATAAACATGCCAAGGAATTCGTCCTTGCCATGCGATTCATGCACCATGTAATCAAGAAAAATCCCGATCTCGCTCTCTTCAGCGAATTTGCCCCGCAGTTTGAGGCATTCAAGAAGAGAGTAAAGGAAACTCTCGGGTGTGGCTGTGACTGTAATAAATAATCAATCCGTCTGACACTCAGATGAATCGGGCTGCTTCACCGCGTGGTGGGGCAGCCCGATCTGTGTGTTTACAGCCGAAAAAACTGGCTAAAGATTGTGCCTCAGATAGTCGATTATGCGTGAGCAAGCTTTGCCGTCGCCGTAGGGATTGGCTATCAGGCTATTGGCGTGGTAGTATTCTTCGTCGTCGAGGAAGCGCGACGCCTCGTTCACAATCTTGTCGGCATCCGTGCCCACAAGGCGTATCGTTCCAGCCTCAAGCGCCTCGGGGCGCTCGGTCACCTCACGCATCACAAGCACAGGCTTGCCCAGCGACGGAGCCTCTTCCTGAATTCCTCCGCTGTCGGTGATGATGAGATACGCCGTCTTCATCATATACACAAAAGGCAGATAGTCAAGCGGCTCGATGAAGAACACGTTGCCATAGTCCTTGCCTGCGAAAGTCTCGGCTATAGGCTTGCGCACATTGGGGTTGAGATGCATCGGATACACGAAGTCCACATCTGGATATTTCTCCGCCAGACGCTGTATCGCCCGGCAGATATTTAGGAATCCCTCTCCGAAGTTTTCGCGGCGATGCCCCGTGATGAGTACCATGCGGCGCTTACCGTCGGCAAGACGCCCCGTGTCATAGCCTGCCGAGGCCATTTCGGCTGCAAGTTCTCTTTCCAGAGAAGCATCGCCTTCGATCTTGTCGACAACCGTGCGCAGTGCGTCGATCACAGTATTTCCCGTCACCGCGATGTGCGAGGGATCCGTGTTCTCGGCCTTTAGATTGGCTGCAGAAGTTTCGGTAGGCGAAAAGTGGTGCGTGGCTATGCGCCCCGTTATCCGGCGGTTCATCTCCTCCGGCCACGGCGAATAGATATCGCCCGTGCGCAGGCCCGCCTCGACGTGGCCCACAGGAATCTGCTCGTAGAAAGCGCTGAGTGCCGCAGCTGTCGACGTCGAGGTATCGCCATGCACAAGCACGACGTCGGGACGCGATTCGCGGAGCACATCACGCATGCCAAGAAGGATTCTCGATGTCACATCATAGAGATCCTGACCCTGCTTCATGATGTTGAGGTCGTAGTCCGGAGTTATGGCGAAGAGCTTCAGCACCTGGTCGAGCATCTGGCGGTGCTGACCCGTCACGGCAACCACCGTCTTGAATTCGTCGCCGCACGCCTCCAGTGCCTTTACAAGCGGCGCCATTTTGATTGCTTCGGGGCGTGTGCCGAAGATGAGCATTACTTTCTTCATAGCATCAGAATTTTTTCCACAGCAACCACCAGATGTATCGCACGTATTTTATATTGCGCTTGATGCGTTTAGGCTGATTGATAAGGCGGTAGGCCGCTTCCAGATTATGGTCAAGCCACCATTTCGGAGCACGGCGCACTTTACCGGTGTAGACGTCGAAACTTCCTCCCAGGCCTTGATACACGGCCTTGTGGCGCTTGAGCATGTCGCCCATAAGTATTTCCTGAGTAGGCGAACCCATGGCCACGAATACGAAGTCGGGGCGTGTTCGCGCCACGTCTTCTATCAGCTCGGCACGTTCCTGAGGCGTGCGCAGATAGCCGTCGCGGTGACCCGCTATCTTTATGCCGGGGAAGTCGGCCTTGAGCTGCTCGATAGTAGCGGCATGAACCTCGGGAGTGGCTCCGATGAAGTAGAAAGTCCGGCCTTTGTCGTAGTACCGGCCCACTATCTTGAGCCATAGCTCGCAACCGGCTATTTTCTGCGGATTTGCGCCTTTCTGGCGTGCGGCCATTACGGCTCCGGCCCCGTCGCAGTAGGCGATGTTATTGTTTATGATCGGTAGAGTGGTCTCGTTGGCGTTGAGAATCTTCTCCGCGTTGATAGCAACGAGTATACCTTTGTTCGCATCGGCATAGTCGATGAGGGCGTCGGCATCGGCGAAAGGATACACCTTCACTCCGCGCAGATCCACACGCTCTATTTCGCTTCCTTTTCCGCTCATTCCTGAAGTCAACGTTTGAAAATACCGCAGAAGTCGAGTATCACCTTATTATCGTCCCACTCAAGCTCTCTGAACGGTGTGTGTGCCGTCAGGAAAGCCACGATATCGGCGTCGCGGTAAGCCTCACGGTAGGGCGTGAGCTTGAACACATGGTGCTCCGCCACATTCGGCTCAACCACAAGTATCTCCGCATTGTTGCAGCTCTGCATCACCTTGCTGATGATAGCTTTGGCGGGGCTTTCGCGCAGGTCGTCGATGTCGGGCTTGAAAGCCACGCCCATCATCGCCACCACAGGCTTGCGGCCGTTTTCTATCTCGAAGCGCAGCATCGCGTTGATGATCTTCTCGGCGCTCCACTCGGCCTTGTAGTTGTTGATATTGCGGGCGTCAGCTATCAGACGCGACTCCTCGGGGAACGCTGCCGTGATGAAGTAGGGGTCGACAGCTATGCAGTGACCGCCCACACCACATCCCGGCTGCAGGATGTTGACGCGCGGATGCTTGTTGGCAAGGTTGATAAGATCCCATACATTGATTCCTGCCTTGTCGCAGATCAGCGACAGCTCGTTGGCGAAAGCTATCTGCACATCGCGGCTCGAGTTTTCGGTAAGCTTGCACAGCTCGGCTGTACGAGCGTTGGTGGGGTGAAGTTCTCCCTTTACGAATTGTGAGTAGAATTCGATAGCCTTCTTCGTAGAGGCCTCGTCGACGCCGCCGATCACGCGGTCGTTGTGCACCAGCTCGTAGATCACATTGCCCGGAAGCACGCGCTCGGGACAATACGCTATATAGATTTTTCCTATCAGTTCGGGACGCTCGCGATATATCAGCTCTGCCATTAGTTCAGTGGTCCCCACCGGAGAGGTCGACTCGATCACATAGAGGTCGCCCTCCTTAAGCAGAGGAATCACCGAGCGGGTCGCAGCCTCCACATAGGAGATGTCGGGTTGGTGGTTGCCCTTGAAAGGAGTAGGCACTACCATGAAATATGCATCGCTCACCTCAGGGCTTGTCGTGGCATGAAGTGCGCCCGAGGCTATCACCTCGCGAAGCTTCTCGCCAAGACCCGGTTCTACGATGTGAAGTTCGCCGGAATTGGTTTTTGCCACAACGGTCGGGTTGATATCTACCCCGGTCACTTTTACACCATTCATGGCTGCTATAATGGCAGTTGGGAGGCCTATGTAGCCAAGTCCCATAAAGCATGCTTTCATTTTCTTGATCGGCTTGTTTGATTTTTAGAGTGCAAATGTAGTCATTATTTTTTATATATCAAATTCTGACACCCTCGCGCACGCGTTCTTTAAATTAACGCAGCCCTTATCAAATTATTTTGCTACTTTTGTATCTCTAATCGCAACTATGGCTCTGGCCCCGCTCAATTGTATAGCGTTGCGTACTGTCAGGGTAAGCGACAGCCGCAATCTCCTTTCCGTCTGGACACGCCAGCACGGACGCCTCACCGTGGCCATGCCCGCCGGAAACACTCCCGAAGCCCGCCGACGCCGTGCCCTCACCGTACCCCTTGCAGCATTCGACTGTGTCGCCGATGTCCGTCCCGGAAAAGACATTATCTCGGTCAGAGATCTCTCCGCAGCCCCCTTATCCCTGGCAGTCAACGGTAGCCCCGTGAAAAATCTCACCGCGATTTTTCTTGCTGAACTCCTCGATCTGCTGCTAAAGCGCAGCGAGGCCGACGATCGACTCTCCGACTTCCTCTTCTATTCACTCCAGACCTTAGCTATGATCGACTCCACGGCCGCCATAGCCAATTTTCACCTCGTTTTCCTCTCCAGGCTCGCATGGTTTGCAGGAATAGCCCCCGATCTTTCGGAGTGGCACCGAAATGCCGTTTTCGATCTTCGCGACGGAGCGCTACGCAACTCCCTTCCCCTCCACGACGATTATGTGGCAGGGCGCGAGCTCACAGCTCTCATGGCACTCGTCAGAGCCGACTATTGCTCCGCCGAGCACCTGCCCTTCGATCGAGCCGCCCGCAATCGCGCCCTCGATCTTATCCTAAAATATTATTCCCTGCATCTCGCTTCCCTCTCCTCCCTCAAGAGCCTCGATGTGCTCCGAACCATGCTCGAATAGTCGCTACAGAGGACGTAATGGAAGAAAAATTTGCCAAAAAGTCTTAATTGCACTTTTTTTTAAAAAAACTCACTCAAAAATTTGGTGGATTAAAAATAAGAGCGTAACTTTGCATCGCAAAAGCAAAAAAGCTAATGCCTCTCCTGCCCTAAAGCAGTGAAGCTCAAGGAGGAAACTCCTGATTGCTAATGAGGTGCGGTAGTTCAGCTGGTTAGAATGCCGGCCTGTCACGCCGGAGGTCGCGGG
>CAYYQS010000016.1:0-24381 GCA_964472555.1 uncultured Bacteroides sp. | reverse complement strand
GAGAGTTCGAGCATGCGGTTGATAGGCTTGAGCGCCTTCTCGGCCAGAGCCGGGTCGACCGTCACCTCGGGCGACTCCGTGGCGAGGCAATCGCGCAGCTTCTCGAGGGTGTTGAGCTTCATGTAGGAGCATTCGTTGCAACCGCAGGTGCTGTCCGACGGAGGCACCGGTATGAATTTCTTATGGGGTGCCCCGAGGCGCATCTTGTGCAGAATGCCGCTCTCGGTAGCCACTATGAATTCGTCAGCCTCACTATTCAAGGCGTAATCAAGAAGCACAGCCGTAGAGCCTACCTTATCGGCCATAAGCACTACAGGGCGTTTGCACTCAGGATGCACAAGCACCGGCGCTCCCGGATGCTGCTTGCGCAGTTCGGCAATCTTTTCTGCAGAGAAGCGCTCATGCACATGGCATGCGCCGTCCCACAGGAGCATGTCGCGACCGGTCACGGAGTTGATATATGCTCCCAGATTGCGGTCGGGTGCGAATATCAGCTTGGCTTCGGCTGGGAAGGAGTCTACAATCCGGCGTGCATTTCCCGACGTGACGAGCACATCACTGAGAGCCTTAACGGCAACAGAGGTATTCACATACGTCACAACCGTATGTTCGGGGTGCGCCTTTACAAAAGCCTCGAACTCATCGGCCGGGCAGCTGTCGGCAAGCGAACAGCCTGCAGTAATATCGGGGCAAAGCACTTTCTTATCAGGGCAGAGCACTTTCACAGTCTCTGCCATAAAGTGCACGCCACACATCACGACAATACGGGCATCGGCGCAGCACTCGGCGGCTTTTTGAGCCAGAGCAAGCGAATCGCCCACATAGTCGGCTATATCCTGAAGAGCGCCGTCGACATAGTAGTGAGCCAGGATGACAGCTTTCTTTTCTTCTTTCAGACGCAGTATCTCAGCGCGCAGACTATCAGTCGCGGAGGCCTCCCTGCATGCACTTGTACAGTCCATAATCAAAAGTATGGGTTTAACCCTGCAAAGATAGTGATTTTTTTCGAGATACAATCATCAGGCTGTCGTAGTCGCAGCTTCCTTTATCGATAAGTCGGCGTCCGGAAGCATCATAGCTCTTCGACGCGATACTCCTCTGACGTGGCGCAAACGCACCACCGACTCCCGCCATATCGAGCACAAGCGCAGGCAGATCGTAAGTAAACACCGGTTTGGCACTATTCGATTCCAGCGCTGACGCGATTTCCGGATGCCCGGCTTCAAAGGCCCGAGTCATGAAGACCCACATCGGAATTTCATATAGAGCCTTGGCTCTTTCCGGAGTAACCGGTTCAACTGTTCTCCCGTATCTTTGCCGGTAGTCATACACTTCCTCACCATGGTCAGGCAGATAAATAACCACCGCATCGCGGTCTCTGAAGCGCGATGCAAGGTCTGCCACGACATTCGATACATAGAAGGTGGCATTGTCGTAGTGCATGATATCTTCAGCCTCTCGTGCATCGTCAGTATACCCAATATAGTCATCTTTCGTGAATCGGCCCTCGCCCGCAGGATAGTGCTCTACCGCGGGGAAATGCTGACCGGCAAGATGAATAAAGGCCACGCAAGGCTCAGGAAGAGAGAATATTTCATCGGCATACTCATCGATAAAATCACCGTCCAGAGAAAGACGCTCCGTATTCCTCACGTCGAAAGACTGCCGTTCTACAGTAGTGTCATTCAAAAAGAATATGCTGCTGTAATCCTCAGTCTCAACCGTCGACCTCACTCCCTGATTATCAAAGTATCCCACATTATAGCCAGCCTTACGAAGCACTGCAGGCAGCAGAGGCCGTTTGTGCCATTGAGAATCGCCCGCGGAAGAAAGCAGCTGCTTCATGACCAAGTTTGTGGTACAATCTCCCGTGACAGCATCATTGAACACCACAAGCCTCCCGAGTGCTGACAGCGACGACACAGCCGAATCGGTGGGAAGTCGGTAGCCATATAGCGACGACCGGTGCTTGTTTGCCGACTCGCCAATTATTACCACTATCGTCGGTAAACCACCAGGCCCGCATTGCGGGTTGGCATCATCGTTAGCCTGTACTATATCTCTCACCAGCCGCCCTTTGTCTTCAATTCCTGCATAGGCGAGATGTAGTTGAAATGGCGAGAGCCTGAAAGTCTGCCGGGCGTCCGACAAGTTCGTCCCAGATATAAAATTAGCCCAGACAAACACTCCGAAAGAAACAGCCAAAGCCGGAATAGAGAGGCGTAATACAACTCGTCGTGCCCTGCGGAGCAGCTTGCGGCATGCAAAAGTTAGCGCAGCAATTAAAGCAGGTAATACCGACAGGAATATGGCCTGATGCACCAGAGGTTGCAAAAGTGTATGGCGGATAAAGCCCGAAGCCTCTGAACGATCTGTCTGAAGGATAAGACTCAACACAGCATCATTTAAGCGACACATCGCGCTTGCTCCCACAAGCAATTCAAAGCAGCAAAATCCCCAGGAAAGAAACACCACCAGTGCAGTCGAGCAATAATAAAAACTGCGGGCGGGAAGCCCTGAGCCACATAACAGAGGCAAGCGACACAGCATCAGGAGGAAGACAGCAGGAAACAATCCCTCCACCACTCCTATCGCAATTCTTGCCGTAGACAGAAAAAAGTTGGGGTAAGGAGAAATTCCTACCGGTAAAGCAAAACACAGCCACACAAAAAGTACGGCGTAAAGCGGCGGCAGCAGAATTTCAAGCCTCGTCAAGGTAAGTTTGCTACTAAGCTGATTCATAACGGCTGCAAATTTCGTCATTTTCGCTCATAGTTCAAAAAGGATTTCGTTAACAAACATTTTTTTGTCCTCACGGACTTTTTTGCTAATTTTGTGCGATAAAGACTTCTGAAAAAAAATGAAAAGACTCCTTATATTATTCACCCTGCTGTCGGCCGCGCTTCAATGGCGAGCCTCGGCAGCTTCGGGCGACCTCTTCATCTATCCCACGGCGCCCGACACCATGCTGGTGCTTCAGGACCGCTGCGACTACATCGTGGCTCGATTCTGGGATCGCTGCAACTTCGACACCGGCATGCGCAATCCTGAAAAGCTTAAAGTTGCCTTCGAAGACTGGGTTTCACTCATGCCCTACGCATCGGCCGACACGGTCTATGCCTCTATAGATAAACTTATGGGCCGCTTTGCCAAGAAGGGACCCGAAACTCTGGCATTCGCAACCATGGCTGAAAACAGCCTGTACTCCGACACGGCCTCGATACGCTCGTCGGATCTCTACCTGCCGTTCGCTAAAGCGGCTGCCGATAGCAAGAAACTATCCAAAGCGGAGAGAGCCCGCTTCAAGGCTCACGCCCAGATCATAGAGAGCAGCCGCGTGGGTGCTACGGTGCCCGCGGTTCCCTTCGTAAAGGCTGACGGCACCAAGGGTACTCTCGACGACATCTCTACCACAGGGTCGATACTTCTTTTCTTCAACGATCCCGACTGCATGGACTGCCGTTTCGCCCGCATAAGGCTCAGCGCCGACATGCACACAAATGAACTGATCGACAAAAATCAGCTGACGATAGTGAGCATCTACCCCGGCGACCCCGACGACGAAGGCTGGGCTCAGGCCATAGCCGACGCTCCTGACAACTGGGTGACAGTGGCAATGCCCGACGCCGCCGACTACTTCGATCTCCGTTCGACACCGGCATTCTTTTTCCTGAACTCGCGCCACAAGGTCCTCGTTGCCGATCTTGATGTAGACTATCTGCTCGGAGCCTTCAGCACGGCAAACAGCGCCCAAAGAAAATGAGCACCGACGCACAGACAACGGCTGTACTCATCTCAGGGGGCGTCGACAGCGCTGTGGTTGTCCACCGGCTTGTGGAGCAGGGCTTGCCCCTACACCTCTTTTATATAAGGATAGGTCTCGACAACGGCGAAGGCGATTGCGCTGCCGATGAAGATATAGAGATGTGTACACTCATAGCCCGCCGCTACGGCTTGCCTTTCGATGTGGTATCGCTTCATCAGGAATACTGGGACAATGTAATGGACTATGCACTTCGCACTGTCAAGGCCGGTCTCACGCCGAACCCCGACATAATGTGCAACTCCATTATCAAGTTCGGCTACTTCGAAGAGCGCTGGGGCCATAAATTTCTGCAGACCGCCACGGGGCACTATGCGTCCACCCTCTTCGATGCGGAAGGCCGCAAATGGCTCGCTACGGCTGTAGATCCTGTAAAAGATCAGACCGACTTTCTGGCGCGTATATCGGGAAAGCAGCTTAGTCATCTCATATTTCCACTCGGCGAGCTCCCAAAGGCCTATGTTCGCGAGATTGCTGTTGGAGCTCATCTGCCCAACGCATTCCGGAAGGATTCGCAAGGTATCTGTTTTCTCGGAAAGATAAACTATAACGACTTTATCCGCCGCCACTTAGGCGAGAGACCTGGACCTATCGTCGAAATCGAGACTGGGCGCATCCTCGGCCAGCATCGCGGCTACTGGTTTCACACCATAGGGCAACGCAAAGGACTCGGACTAAGCGGTGGCCCTTGGTTTGTTGTGCGCAAGGACGTGGAGAGCAACACGCTCTATGTATCGCGCGGTTACGATACCGAGAAGCAATATGGCCGGACTCTTCATCTTACAGAAATGCACTTCATCACCTGCGATCCGTGGGGCGAGGATGCCGCTAAGGATGAAGGAGTTGAGGTTACTTTCAAGAATCGCCACATGCCCGCATTCCTGAGCGGAAAGATCCGCAGGATCGAGGGGCAGAAAGGTGAATATATACTCACCTCCGACGTCGACGTGCAGGGTATTGCGCCCGGACAGTTCACCGCCCTCTACGACCCCGAGCACCGCGTATGCTTCGGGTCGGGAATCATAACAGGAGGCAATTCCTCCGTAATCATCTGACAGAAATGGAAAAGAAGAGAATAGGACTATACGTGCTCGGGCTTTCCTACAACCAATTGCAGTCAGGAGCTTACGCGCTTATTCTGGCACAGAACGACGGCCCGTACCGCATTCCTATCGTCATAGGAGCTCCCGAAGCCCAGTCGATAGCAATTTTCCTCGAGAGCATCCGCACGCCGCGTCCGCTCACCCACGATCTCTTCGTAAGCTTCGCACATGCGTTCGGGGTGAAACTTAAAGATGTATTCATCTATCGGTTCGAAGACGGTATTTTTTCTTCAGAGCTTACGTTCTCCGACGGTGAGCGCACGGTGGTGATCGATGCACGCACATCCGATGCCATTGCCCTGGCCCTTCGCACGCAGACGCCTATCTTCACCACTCCCGAAATCGTCGAGCAGGCCGGGTTCATCATAGAGGATAAAGAATTTACCCGCCCGGGAGAATTCGATCCCGACGCCGCTGAAGAAGGAAATGAGACTGAGGAAGAAGAAGACGCACTCTATGAATCTTATTCCGACCGCCGCGACTATCATGCCGATCCTAATCCCGAGCATTTCACTATCGAAGAGCTCGAACGCACCCTCGCCGACCTTATAGAAAAGGAAGATTACGAAGAGGCTCAGCGAATAAGCGAAATAATAAACAGGAAGAAAAATCAATAACTATCACTATACCATGAACCATACATTCACACTCAAAGTACGCCTGGCCGCCCTCGGCTTTCTCGAATTTGCCGTCTGGGGCTCCTACCTGACATCTCTCGGCGCATATCTCAGCCGCATCGGTTTCGGTGAGAAAATCGCCTGGTTCTATGCAATTCAAGGCATCGTTTCGATATTCATGCCTGCTCTTGTCGGCATCGTTGCCGACCGGTGGCTTCAGGCTCAGAAGACCCTCAGCCTGGTTCACTTCCTTGCCGGTATCTTCATGCTCGGCGCCGGTATCTACGGCTTGTCGACTCCCGTACCCGAATATTCTATTCTCTTCACCCTCTATGCGATTTCGGTAGCATTCTTCATGCCCACCATAGGCCTATCAAACGCCGTAGCCTATTCTGCACTCGAAAAAGCAGGGCTCGACACGGTGAAGCATTTCCCGCCTATCCGGGTGTTCGGAACTGTCGGATTTATCATCGCCATGCTTTTTGTCAACTTTACCGGCTTCCAGAATACTGCAGCACAGCTCGTCACTTCCGGTATCCTGAGCTTCTGCATGGCGGTTTACTCGCTTACCATGCCCAAGTGCCCCACGGCAAAAGGCGCGTCCAAATCGCTTTACGACGCATTGGGACTCAAAGCCTTCGCGCTCTTCAAAGACCGCCACATGGCCGTATTCTTCATTTTCAGCATGCTCCTCGGCGTATCTCTTCAGATTACCAACGGTTTTGCCAATCCTT
Source organism: uncultured Bacteroides sp. (assembly GCA_964472555.1). Classification (GTDB taxonomy): domain Bacteria; phylum Bacteroidota; class Bacteroidia; order Bacteroidales; family Muribaculaceae; genus CAG-873. The sequence continues at coordinate 18,104 of CAYYQS010000016.1, read as the reverse complement.
TCATCCAGAGTTTCGCCAACGTGCCTGAGTATGCCGACACATGGGGCGTACACAACGCCAACGCACTGATTTCACTCTCTCAGATGAGCGAGACCCTCTGTATTCTTCTCATACCGTTCTTCCTCCGCCGCTTCGGCATCAAGACCGTTATGCTCATGGCCATGCTCGCATGGGTGTTCCGCTTCGGCCTCTTCGGGCTCGGCAACCCCGGCTCGGGAGTGTGGCTGTTTGTACTTTCGATGATTGTCTACGGTATCGCCTTCGACTTCTTCAATGTGTCGGGCTCACTCTACGTTGACAAGAAAACAACGGTCGACATCCGCTCGTCGGCTCAGGGTCTCTTCATGATCATGACCAACGGCATAGGCGCCACTATCGGCACTCTCCTCGCACAGGAAGTAATCAACCACTTCGTGTACTCACAACCTGCTGGTCTTGATCAGGTTGGAGGCTGGAGCGTATCGTGGTTCATCTTCGCAAGCTACGCAATGATCGTTGCATTCCTCTTCGTATTCATCTTCCGCGATCGCTCTTCTTCACCTTCGAAAGGTGAAATCAACGAGGCCGAGCGAGTTCCCGACGACGCTATCTGATTCCAACACCCTTGATACGCTTCTACGCTCCCGATATTGCCACCGACGCTGTTCTCCCTGAGAGTGAGAGCGGCCATGCAACGCGTGTTCTCCGTAAGCAGGCAGGCGATGTGATTGAAGTGGTCGACGGCAAAGGACTGCTTTACACCTGCACTATTGTCGACCCGCATCACAAGCATACTCTCGTCAGAGTCGACTCTGTGGGAGAGCTCCCGAAAGTATGGAAACCCTCCATTACCGTGGCCGTCGCACCGACAAAACATGCCGACCGCATGGAGTGGCTCATCGAAAAGCTCGTCGAAATAGGCATAGACCGCTTTGTGCCTTTACGATGCGAGCGCTCGGAGCGCAAAGAGCTCAAGGCCGAGAGGATTGAGAAAATAGCAGTGTCAGCCATGAAGCAGTCGCTTAAGGCCGTTCTCCCGCAAATCGACGATACCACTCCCCTGCTGAGCTTCATCAAGGAGGAACGAAATGCCGCAGCACAGAAATTCGTAGGATACTGCGACGACTCTGTAGAGCGGCGCTTGCTTGCCAAGGCCTATACGCCCGGCAGCGACGTCGTGTTGCTCATCGGACCCGAAGGTGATTTCTCTCCGGCCGAAATCGAGGCGTGCTTCAAGGCTGGTTTCGTCCCCGTGACTATGGGCGACAATCGCCTGCGCACGGAGACCGCCGCTCTCGTAGCAGCAGATACCATACACATTTTAAATCAAGCGTTTCAATAGAAAAATGTCCGACGTACTACACCAACTCCACCAGGCTCCCGGGTTCTTTCTCATTGCCGGGCCATGTGTGATCGAAGGAGAAGAAATGGCCTTCGAGATAGGACACCATATAGCCGATATATGCCGCGAACTGGAGATTCCCTTCGCTTTCAAAGGCAGCTACCGAAAGGCAAACCGCAGCCGTCTTGATTCTTTCAGCGGCATCGGCGACATCAAAGCCCTAACAATACTCGCCGCCGTTGGTCGTGAACTGGGCGTGCCGGTTGTTACCGATATCCACCAGCCCGAAGAGGCAGCAATGGCTGCCGACTTCGTGGATATACTCCAGATTCCGGCCTTCCTTTGCCGCCAGACCGACCTCCTCACCGCGGCCGCTCGTACAGGCAAGCCCGTCAACATAAAGAAAGGCCAGTTTCTGTCGCCAGAATCCATGCGTTTCGCGGTAGCCAAAGTACGCGCGGCAGGCAACGACGCCGTGGCCGTGACCGAACGCGGCACCATGTTCGGCTACGGCGATCTGGTTGTGGATTTCCGCGCAGTACCACGCATGCAGCAGGCCTGCGAATGCCCTGTGATAGTCGACTGCACACACTCGCTACAGCAACCCAATACCGCCGGGGGAGTCACCGGCGGATGCCCCGAAATGATTGAGACTATAGCGCGCGCAGCTATCGTCACAGGCGCCGACGGCATATTTATGGAAACGCATCCTCACCCCGAGCTCGCCAAGAGCGACGGCGCAAACATGCTGCACCTGTCCCTGCTCAAGCCTCTGCTCACCCGTCTCAAAGCCATAAGGAACACTATCGATACCTTCTGACTTCCTACACTTTAACCGTATTTGCATCCCCAAAGAAAAATACGTAACTTTGCCCTCTGAAATAAAAATATCACTTCCTATGAAACTCCGCCACGCCGCAGCAGCTGCCATGCTGCTAATAGCAGGATATGCCTCCGCTCAATCGGGCATCCAGAACCCGATGACTCAGGCCGTTCTCGCCGTATACGAAGACGAACTCCGGGAGAATCCCAAAGACTACAACGTGCTCCTCTCACGCGCCGACGAATATTATCGCCACAGCGAGTATATCCGCGCTATGGCTGACGTGGACAAAGTGCTCGAATATGCTCCCGAAACGGAAGCCGACGTGCGACTGCGCGCCTATGTGCTCCGCGCCGGAATCTATAACCAGACCAAGCGTCCGGAGCAGGCTCTCCCCGACCTTGTAAAGGCTGCCGAAATAGCACCGGATTCATATTCCGTAATCTATCAGAAAGCCAACACGGAATACACTCTCGGAAAATATGCCGATGCAAAGGATAGTTTCCGCCGCCTCCAGCGTCTCAACTCCCGCGGTGCAGAATCGTATATCGGTCTGGCGAGAATAGCTGTAAAAGAAAACAACCTCGGTATGGCCAACGAGTATCTCGAGGGTGCCGTGAGCCTCGACCCCAACAACGCCGAGACCTACGTGCGTCGCGCCTCCGTTCGCCGCCAGATGGGCGATCACAACGGTGCCGTAAGCGATCTTATTCTCGCGCTCAGCGTCGACGGTACTCACAACAAGGCTATGACCGAACTTCTCGATTATGGCAACACCAACTATCCCGCAGCTATGGCCGGTCTCTCGAACGCCATATCGCAGGCTCCTCAGGTAGGTATGTTCCGCTACATCCGCGCCGTTGTAGCGCAGGCTCACTACCATTATCTCGCCGCAATCGAGGATTACCAGACAATTCTCGATCAGAAGCTGTATAACTACCACGGCATCTACGCCTCGATAGCTGAGTGTCGCTTTGCCCTCGGCGACTACACCGAGGCCCTCGACAACATAGACCGCGCTCTCGGCATGATCCGCGACAATGCTTCCTACTTCGTGCTCCGCTCGCAGATTCTGCGCGCCCTGGGCCACAACGACGAAGCTGTCACCGCCGCTGCTCAGGCTCTCGCCGTAGACCGCAACAGCAACGAGGCTCTCGCCGAAATGGCCATGGCTTATGTTGCGATAGGAAACTACGACGAGGCTTCAAATCTTCTCGGAGAGGCTATTCTCAACGATGCCGAGGATGCTCGCTGGCCTATGCTACGTGCATGGGTGTATGAGAAATACCTCAACAAGGAAGCCGCCGCACGGCAACTCTATACAAACGTGGCCGAAATGGATCACTATTTTATCGACAATCCACGTTCGCTCAAAGGCTTCGCTCTCCTTTTCTTAGGTGAACGCGAGCAGGCCTACCGCTGGATCGACACGATCCTCACTTCCGTCACCGATTACGACGGCCTCATTCACTACTATGCCGCCTGCCTCTACGCTCAGGCCGACGACATGGACAAAGCAATGAAGTGTGCCGAAGACGCTCTGAACCTCGGCTACGCCAACTATCACAACTGGACAGAGGCTATCGACGGCGGTGTAAACGTAGGTGCGCTCCGCGACGACCTCCGCTTCCTCAACATGCTCCACCGACACGACGCTATCTTTGGTAAAGAATAGTTAAAATTCAGCGCACGGTGTAATTATACACCGGTCGGCTGCGTCTTATGTGCAGTTAGACATAGTAATTTGTACTGAATACATTACTGTTTTTTATTGAGAAGTGATTGATACAGTTACGCCGGTGCAGGCTGCGAAGCCCGCTCCGGCTTTTTTCTCTCCCGTTTGTTATAGTAATATAGTATTTAATTACCTCACATCATGATTATAGCATCCCAGCTCCGAAAAGAAAATATAGCACAGTATCTCCTCTATATGTGGCAGATAGAGGACATAATCCGCGCCTTCAACCTCGACATCGATAAAATCGACGCGGAGATAGTAAGCAAGTTTCCCGAAGATAAGCGTAAGGAAGTACGCGAATGGTACGAATCGCTCATCGACATGATGCGCCGCGAAGAAGTGGCTTCGAAAGGTCACCTGCAGATGAACAAGAATATCATCGGCGCACTCGCCGACCTAAACAACAGGATACTCGCCGATCCTTCGCCGAAATTCGACGCTTACCGCAAGGAGTTCTATGCTACCCTCCCCTATATCGTTGAATTGCGATCCAAAGCCGGAGAAGACAAAGCCGGTGAGATCGAAACTTGCTTTAACGCCCTCTACGGCATGCTTATGCTCCGCCTTAAAGGACAGGAGATAAGTCCCGACACCGCAAAGGCAATGGAACAGATTTCGCGCTTCATGGCTCTGCTCTCTGCCGACTACGCCCTCGATGAGAAAGACGAACTCTTCAAGGACGACGAAGAAAAGAAAGAATAGACCAGCCTCCTACTGTCTGAGCCTCACTCCCGACAATTTTGTCAGTTAAGAAAAAATCACTAACTTTACCAAAATTTTCGAGAGTATTCAGGCAATGAAATACCATATAAGGGCTGCGCAGATCCTTGCGGCACTCATCTTATTACTCACCGGAATCGAAGCTTCGGCTCAGCACCAGTTCAGCCGAAAGCTCGAGCAGATTTCCTTTGTCCCTAAAGGAGCGTGGATTGCCGGAGTGAGCGTAAGCTACTCTCAGAGCGACCAAAGCAACTATTCCTTCCTCATCTTCGAGAATCTCAACGGCGACACTTACTCCTTTAAGGTAAGTCCGACGGTGATGTTCTGCTTCAAGGATAATCTCACAGCGGGAGGGCGCTTCTCCTACAACCGCCAGCGCACACGCCTCAATTCTGCCGACATTGTTCTTGCTTCGGATACCGAATACAATCTCGACAACCTCTACAGCATCAGTCACAACTACATCGGTACCGGACTTTTCCGCACTTATCTGAGCCTCGGAAGAAGCACCCGCTTCGGGCTTTTCAACGAGATTCAAGTTCAGCTCGGTGGCGGCCAGTCGAAACTATGCTCAGGCTCGGGAGAAAGCCTTACAGGTACCTACGAGACAAACTTCCAGTTCAACGTTGGTCTGGCACCGGGTCTATCGGTATTCCTCAACAACTACTCGGCACTTGAAGTCAACGTAGGCGTGCTTGGCTTCAACTACCGCCACACTCACGCGCTCACCGATCAGATCTATCATGCCAACATGCACACGAAGAGCGCAAACTTCAAGATCAACCTGTTTTCTATCACTTTCGGAGTGATGTTCTATATCTGACGCACTATGAAACACTTACTCCGATTCACAGCTCTGCTCATCGCAGTCATAACGATAGCCTCCTCGGCATCTGCTGCCGAGATCAAGCGCAAAAGCAGCATCGAGCCTCTCGATTCTGTCGAACAGGTGATAGTCAACGGCGATACCATTTCGATAATAATACCCGAGCGCAACTTCGGGCGCTTCGACAGAGGCCTTTTCAACTACATCTTCATCCCCGCAGGGAAGTGGGGCTTCGGAATCACAGCATCATACGGCGAACTCGGCACTGAGGATATAAGCCTGCTCTCCGTGCTCACCGACCTCGACTTCAAAGGCAAGATGTACTCTATAAAACCCTCCGTTTCCTATTTCTTCGGCAATAACCGGGCTGTAGGCCTCAAGTTCGACTACAACCGAGGCATCGCCGACCTAAACAATCTCGGCGTCGATTTCGATGAAGACCTCTCTTTCAAGATTTCCGATGTAAGCTACTACCAGCAGAGTTTCGGCATGTCCACATTCTACCGCGGATACGTAGGCCTCGACACCAACGGCCGCTTCGGTATCTTCAACGAAGTGGAACTCGGATTCGGCAGCGGGTCTTCGAGATTCAAGCGAATATTCGACGGAAAGCCCCGCGACACCCGCACTATCATCACACAGGGCACCCTGAATTTCAGCCCCGGTGTGTGCGTATTCATTCAGGATATGGTATCCTTCAACATCTCCTTCGGTGTATTCGGCCTCAAATGGCGCCACGAATCACAGAGCACCGACGGAGTATTCGAAGGCTCGAGAACAACCTCGGGAGCAAACTTCAAGTTCAACATTTTCAATATCAACTTCGGCCTTATGGTCGTAATCTGAAGCTATGACCCGACGATTCATATATTCCTTAGCAGCTCTGCTGACGATTATCATCGCCGGAGGCTGCATTAAAAACGATATACCATACGCCCGCATCCAGGCAAACATCCTCACCCTCAATGCAAAAGGTCAGGATGCCGCCCCAGTAATCGACTCTATAGCCCGCACAGTCACCCTCACCTTCCCCGAGGAAGTCGACATCTACGCGGTGCGCATCACAGGCTACACCCTCACACCGGGCTCACACATTGTCGACAACCCTTTCGGCGATCCTATCGACCTCTCTTCGCCTCTCTACATCTATCTTCATCTCTATCAGGACTGGCTCTGGAAAATCATCGGCAATCAGACCATTGAGCGTTACTTTGAAGTTGAAGGCCAAATGGGCGAAAGCGTTATAGACGTACCCGGCCACCGCGTCCTACTTTCTGTTCGGGCTACTGCCGACCTTTCGCGACTTGTCATAAAATCTGCCAAACTCGGCCAGAAAGGCTCCGTGATGACGCCTTCACTCACACCCGGATCAACCTTCGATGCAAGAGAACCCTTCATCGTTTCAGTCGAAGCTTTCGGGCGCACGGAAGAATGGACCATTTACGTAAGCACCGTATCCGAACCCGTCAAGACTGTTGCGGCCTATGCGTGGAGCGGCGTGGCATGGGTCTACGGAGAGGCTGAGGCCGGATTGGACAACGGCGTCGAATACCGTATAAAAGGCACCGAAGAATGGGCACGGGTACCTCAAAGCGATATCACTGCCAACGGTGGATCGTTCACTGCCTGCATCAACCGACTCTCATCTCAGACCACCTACGAGACACGCGCTTACTCCGGAACTGCCTATGGCGACATCCTCGAATTCACCACAGGCACCACACCGCAGATCCCCAACGGCGACTTCTCATACTGGTGGCTCGACAAGAAAATATGGTGTCCGTGGCCTGAGGGCGGCGAAGAATTCTGGGGAACCGGAAACAAAGGCGCCACTACCTTAGGAACATCCAACACCTTCCCCTCGGAAGACACTCCCGACGGTTCGGGCTACGCAGCCTGTCTCGAAACTCGCTTCGTCGGCATCGGTGTACTTGGCAAACTCGCTGCAGGCAACATTTTCTCGGGCTACTACGTGCGCACCGACGGAACAAACGGCATCCTCAGCTTCGGCCGACCATTCACCGAGCGTCCCACACGCATGACCGGCACATTCAAATACAAGTCGATGCCTATCAACTACTCAAATGCCGAGACAAGTTTCTGCGCTGGCCAGCCCGACACATGCATAGTCTGGATTGCACTTATCGACTCGCAGGAGCCATTCGAAATCCGCACCAACCCCAACAACCGCCAGCTATTCGACCCCGACGGATCCTACGTGGTAGCTTACGGAAAGATGCAGTGCGGCCAGACTGTTGAAGCCTACACACCATTCGAAGTTAAACTCGACTACAAATCGACCTCCCGCGTTCCCAAGTACATACTCATCACAGCCTCAGCAAGTAAATACGGCGATTACTTCACCGGCGGCGCAGGCTCTACTCTCTTCCTCGACGATCTGAAACTTTTCTACGATTATCAATGAAACTGACTCGCCTCTTGGCAGCCATGGCAGCCGTGACCGTAGCTCTTGCAGCAGCCGCGGCCGATGCCGACTCTACTGAGTGGTCCTACATCCCCAAATTCAACGGCGTTACACGAATCTTCTATCACCTCTCCACCGAGGATGGTGCAAGTAGATTCGAAGTTGCCAACGCCCGCCTCTCGGTAGGAGGTAACCTCATGCCCTGGTTTGAATACTTCATGCAGGCCGACTTCTGCGCCGACGGTAAGATAAAACCCCTCGACTTCTACGCCGCCGTCACACCCACCTCCGGCCTAAAGCTTTTTCTCGGGCAGACACGCGTACCTTTCTGCATCGACGCCTGCCGCGCCGTGCACGAATACTATTTCACCTCGGTAGCCACAACTTCTACCTTCGGAAATCTACGTGCGGTAGGTTTCAAGGCGGCGTACACGGTTCCTAAGACTAAATTGTACGTCGAGGGAGGAATATTCAGCTCTACCGACATGGCCGACCACACTAAGTGGAACTCCACAATGACCTATGCAATAAAGGCAAACTGGGCCACACGTTGCGGCCTGCTGCCCGAGGTGGGATTCATGTCCAGGGTTCCCGGTGGAGCCGGAGCCGGAGTCCGCATCAATCAATACGACGCCTCGCTATCTTGGCGCCATTCACGAATCTTCCTCGAAGGGGAGTACATCTACCGTCATTATTCCCACTCGGCTTCAAAGGCCGCACACGCCTACTACGTCCTCGCCGACTATGCTTTTCCGCTTGAAGCTCGAATGGCCGACAAACTTTCGGTACAAGCGCGCTACGACGGTATAACCGACGCGTCAAACGGTCTCTACGACCCGCAGGGGAATCTCCCCCTGAATATCGAAGGATACAGAAGGCTGACTTTCGGCGTCACCGCCTCGAAAACGCTCGGCCGATGCTTCACAGCCTTCAAGCTCAACTACGAGCAATACTTCCACACCACCTCCGAGAGCAATCAGATAGTGGCAGGAGTGATATTTCACTTCTGAGGCAAGTGTCCGCGGCGGAAGGCATCTATAAAGCTCCCCGGCGTAACATTCACCACATCCACGCCCCGGCTCCCAGCCCACGCGGCGATATCATGATAGCTCCGGAACGCAATAGTGAAGCTCTCCATAATCTGATGAAGACGGTAGCCCTGATACTCATGCCGAACACGGTTCTCCTCGTGTTTTGAGTCGGAATAGAAGTGAGGCTGTACCGACACCACTTCATTATCATCGGTTACCGACAGAGTGGCTGTCCACGAGTGATCAGCACCGGCCACATATACCGTGCCGAAGCCTTCGCCAATGGCAAGCATTATTGCCGGAATAAGCACATTACGAGGCCGGGGCATCCCCAGACCAAGGCGGAACGCAAGCCGTACGAGCGGCCCCCAGCCCTCGACGCCTACGGCATTGAATGGCCGGAGGCACACCTCCTCAGAAGCATAGTAGCGCCTGGCAGCTTTTATAAACTTTGCGGGCACAAAAAGAGTCATCGTCCAGTCGATTGTTCTGAACACCTCACGCAGACGCGAAAGATTCGATCCCTCTCCGGCATCTTCGATGAAAAAATGAGGGTCGGCCAGCACATAGTACTGCGGCCGTATCTCCTTGAGCACATCGGCGAGAGCCGCGAAATTCACCGCCATACAAGGCATCGCGCGGAGCGTGTCGAGCGACTCCTCTATGGTGCGGTTGAGCGACGGGCCGTTGCCTAACACAACTATCGCTTTATCCTCCCGCTCCTTTGCAGGCAGCATGCAACGGCTCTGGAGCAATATTTTGGCTATGCTTTTCAGAGTTTTCATCACAGGCTCTCGTCATTATAATCGTGCGTGCGCATATAGTTGCACACCGCCGTAGGCGTAAAGTGCATGTCCTCTTCCAGTGCGGCACTGCTGAACGTTCGAGATGTCGTATACAGCCTCATAAGCTTCTTTCCATATAGCATACGCCCGAGCCACTTCTGGCCGACCGTACTGAGGTTGGATATCCTCTTGTTGTTCATACGATAGGCAAACGCCTCCGCAAGGTCGTGAATCGTAGGATGCTCGCCGTCGGTGATATTATAGACATTTACCCCGCCGTGGGGAAGTCCAGCCGTGGCGGCACGCTTCACCACCTCAGCAATATCCGAAGCATGCACCGCGCTCCTGCGGGATTCATTTCCTGGGAAATGGAAGAATGTGCCTCGGTAGACGCTTTCGGCAAGACGGCGCGGAAAACCCGTCATTCCCGTGCCTATGATATCAGGGCAGCGCAATATGAGGGTCGGGACACCGCCCGCCTGTTTGCGGAATTCCGCCTCTCGACCGGCAAAATCACCCTGCAGGGCAGAGGTCTCGCCGACCATATCCTTCTCACCCTCGCCATAGATATCCGTGCTCGAAAGCATCACCGCAAGATCTGGTGCCGGAGAGCTCTCCGAAAATTCCGGAACTATAGTCACCCCGGGTAGTGCACGACGGATATATGGCTCTACAAAAGCAGACTCGGGAGCGTATAAAAGCAGAGTATCAATCATCTGACTTAGTCGTTTTACGTTTTACAAGGAACCGTGAGAGGATCCGTAGACGTGAATGTGGCAGACCATGGTCGCGGAGCACCCGGCAGATTTCCGATGTGCTCTGCCCTATGCGCGTCAGCAACCCCGACGATATCCCGCCCGTGCTCATGGTCACTGCCGGTCCGGCTATGTACTGCCCGCGCAACCGCGGATCGGAGTGGAAGAGCCGAACGAAGAGATCGAAATCGCTCGCTATGACCAGATCCTCGCGGTAAGGACCTATCTTCCTCATCACATCCCGACGGACGAACAGCGACGGATGTGGCGGTGCAAAACCTCTCAGAAGCATATCGGGCGAAAAGTGAGCGCCGCTATAGTAGCGCACTATGCGGCCGGGAGTATCGGGAGCGCAGAAGGTCACATCACCGTAGGTGAAATCCGGAGAATCGTTGGCACCGAAAGCCCCTGCAATCCGCCCGAGCACATCTGCATCGGCAAAGAAATCAGTGCCGTGGACAAGGCCTATCACATCGCCCGTTGCAGCCGCAATACCCGCATTAATGGCATTATACACTCCCCGGGGTGCCATCCGTAGCACCTTCGATCCAAGCCGCTCTGCACGCTCAACCTCGGCAGACTCCGTCCGGCCGCCGTCGACTATGATATGCTCCAGCTCAACGCCTCGTGGCAGACGCTGCGCATACACCGAGTCGACAGTCCGCGCAAGAGCCGTGCCGTCGTTCATCGTTGCCGTTATCACACTTATTTTCATCACGAAGCTTCCCAGCCGCCAGGCGAGTAGGTGTTTATGAAATAATATACCACGATCATGGCTCCCGCCAGCACAACGGCGTAGCAAACAGCCCAGCGCACGAAACCGCGACAGCGGTACCCGCCCGTCCCGACAAACCAAGCGGCAGCCGGTACGAAGAACGGCAGCCATGGGAGGCAATATCGCGAAACCGTGCCTCCCGTAGCGTAAGCCGTCAGGATAGTGGCCGTTACGGCAAAAATCATTGCGGACGCCACTTCTCGAGGGGCGCGCCGCAACCTGAAAAAGAGAACATATAGAAGTATTCCTCCGAGTGCATACCACGGATAGCTGATATGCGACCAAAGCAACGTCGGGCCGAAAACAGTGTCGCGGATATATGCCCAGGGAAGTGGTGTGAGATACTGCACCGCAAGCGAGAAAGGCAGATGCACTATGTGATACCACGCCGTAGTACCGTTCGGAGAGTCGTAGTCACCGGCAACAAGATTATACGCGTTGAGTCGCGACGAATCGCTTTGCAGTATCAGGTTCGTCGTTCCGTCCGAAGCCACCGGGATATCTCCTAAATAGTTGCGTACAAGAATATATAGCACGCCTCCCGCTACAGCAGTAGCACCTACAAGCCACACGCGTCCGCGCCAGTCGCGGTAAAGACTGCACACCCCCGCGATAGCTATAAACACAAGAAGATGACTTCGCACCGGCACTGCCAGCAGCAAAGCTGCGGACACAAGCAGCCACGCCGTCAACCGTCGTCGCGCTCCGTAGAAGCCGTAAAGGCACATCGCCATTATCAGGCATGAAAAAGCGTCCTTGATCAGAATAGTACCCGACGTAAGGAAATAGCACACCCCGCCCGTAAAAATCATAGCAAGAGTGCTCATTCGCGCCCCGGGCACCGAGCCCTCCGCCATTCGCGCAGCAGAAGCCCCAGTAAGGATTATCGACACCAGCACCGCCAGGGCGTTGAGCCACACCAGCGGCAAGATCGAGGGAACAGAGCCCCACGACAGCCAAGCCAGCAGATAGCCGTAGCCTCGCCGCGCCGGAAGGTCGAGACCCTCGCCGCCATGCATAGCCGAGAGCATCTGCGCCCATGCAAGCTGTGCATCATTATTATATAAGGTAGGATTTTCAGGCGTCCCGCCATTAGCCGTAGTAAACCACCAGCAGTTCAGCACACACCCCACACTGAGCAGAAGCCAGAAAACGAGCAGCGCTGTATAGCCACCTCGCTCCGTAGCCCCTAAGCCCCGGTAAAGCCGCTCAGCCGCAAACCATGTCGCCGCCGAGAGAAGCACCGCCTCAACCACTCCTCCCGAAGGAAAAAGATAGCTCAGCAGCACTATAATAGCCACGCCAAACACGCCTATCAGCCTATTCAGATCAACACACTGTTTCATACCCACAAAGTTAAGCATTTATTTCCACTAATATATAAAAGAGGTGTAACGTTTTGATTACGGCGGCTCCTTAACCTCTCAATCCAGACTTCTACCTCGTTAAATGTTAAATTTTAACTCAATTTAATAAAGTATTTTAACTCAATTTAATAAAGTCTCTATTCCCGACACCTCCCGAATCTTTTGTCAGCTCAAATTAAATCGCTAATTTTGCAGGTAGTTATGAAAGAAATAAAATACTTAAAGAGAATAGCCGACAGAACCCTCGATCTAAGACTTGAAGCATTCGGAGCCGTGCAGATCGCAGGGCCAAAATGGTGTGGAAAGACTACCACAGCCGAACGCCGCGCCGCCAGCGTCATCAAGATGCAGGATCCCGACCGCCGCGAAGGATACCTCGCAACAGCACGCACTAAGCCCTCGCTCCTCCTTAAGGGACCCACTCCGCGTCTCATCGACGAGTGGCAGGTTGCTCCCGTAATCTGGGATGCCGTGCGGCACGCCGTAGACGAGCGAAGAGAGAAAGGACAGTTTATACTGACAGGCTCCACTGTTATCGACGACGACGAAATAATGCACACAGGCACGGGAAGAATCTCAAGAATGGCAATGTATCCCATGAGCCTATTTGAATCCCTCGAGTCAAACGGCACAATTTCTTTGCGTAGGCTCTTCGACGAACCCGAATACGATATCGACGGGCTCAACTCCCAGCTTTCTATCGAAGCACTCATATTCGCCGCCTGTCGTGGAGGCTGGCCAGCCTCACTCGACGTAGTGAGCTCAGAAGCAAAACTGCTTATTGCTAAAGATTACGTCAATGTAATATGCGACGAAGACATCTCGAGAGTCGACAAAACACGACGCAACCCCGAGCTCGCCCGCCTCATCCTTCGGTCATACGCCCGCAATATCTGCACGCTGGCAAAAAAGACCTCCATGCTTGCCGATGTGGCTGAAGAAATGGAAGGAATTTCAATGCCGGTTTTCAACGACTACATCTCAGCCCTCGAGAGGATCTTCGTGATAGACGATATCGAAGCATGGTCGCCTGCTATACGCTCAAAAACCGTTATACGCACCGGAAAGAAACGCTGCTTCGTCGACCCCTCTATCGCAGTAGCCGCCTTGGGTGCATCCCCTCGAAGCCTCGAACTCGACCTTAACACATTCGGTTTCATCTTCGAATGCCTCTGCTTTCGCGATCTTCGCGTATATTCCCAGGCATTGGGCGGACGCTTGTCATACTATCACGACCGACTCGGCCTCGAAGCAGATGCTGTTCTACACCTCGACGACGGTAGATATGCTCTCATCGAATGTAAACTCGGAAGTCGGGAGATCGACGACGGAGCTCGTCACCTCCTCGAAATCAAGCGACTCGTTGCTGAAAAAAATAAGACTGAAAAGCAAATCAGGCTTCGGGAACCCGATCTCCTCATAGTCCTTACCGGAGGCGAAATGGCATATACACGCGACGACGGTGTGAAGATCATTCCCATAGGATGCCTTCGCGATTGAAGCAACCCCCAAAATAGCAACATCGCAAAATCCCGAAATTTTTACATTATGCTACCCTCTAAGACCAAAAACCATGCATTGTGAATCAACAATGGTTAAAAATTTGGCCGAAACCGTTTTTTAGTGTATCTTTGCGCACAATTTCCTTGCACGGCCTGCCGATAGGCCTTAAGCACAATGTTTTACCAACTAAAATAATACTCTCCAATTGCCGTGATCGGGCGGCGCAAAGCTTAAATTGAAATAATAAAATTTATCTACATTCCTATTATCACTTTATGAAAAAATTCTTACTTTCTCTATTCCTTGGCCTCTCTTTCGGCTCATTTGCAGCCGCGGCTCAGGACTATGAGCTCGTGACCGATGCGTCTCAGATTACCGTCGGCAACGAGTACATACTGGTGGGAACCGTAAAAGGAAACGACCAGGCTATGAGTCCGCACGCAGGCCTTTTTGGTTCGGAAACACCCTCTACAAAAACTGGATCCGAGAGCGTGACCGCAAACAGCGACGGCACTATCACCTTAGCCTCAGGAGCCAACGTAGCTCACATTCTGATCCAAGAAGCTCCCAACACACTCACGAACACTGCTGAATATCCTTATGTACTCAAGGTTTTGAAGAGTGAGGCTCAGCCTGTTGATTATTACCTCTATGAAAAGCCCGGTAGCAACCACCTCCGTGGCACTACCTACCTAAAACCCTCTAACGCCAGCTTCGGATTTGCCGTAAATATTTCATTCTCCGGAACCTCTGCTATTATCCTGTTCAATGGCGAAGGCACAAAAGATGGTAGCACTCAGGAAATCTGTCTGGACGGTACTTCGTTCATCACTAAAGTTCCTGCTTCAACAAATATTTATCCCCGACTCTACAAGCGCATGGGTCCCGGTGCGATCAAAGCAACTATCGATGGCGCCGATTATGCTAACGAACCCCTCAGAACCGGCACCGAGGTAATCTTCTCTGCCGACCGTGCTGGTGGTTTTAAGATCGGTGATAACGACGTTGAGAATCCTTATACCTACACAATTGCTTTCGATGGCAATTCTACTTCCTCTGAAGTAACACTTAACGCCCTCCCCGAGTCTGACTATCCCACAGCCGAAGGCGAGACTTTCACCTCTGCTACATTCTCCTTCACTCGTTTCGAAGCTGCTGCTCCCGAAGCAATTACCGCCACAGTCAACGGTGAAACTATCGAACCAGGTTCAGGCCGCTATAATGAGCTTGCCAACGGTACAATCATAACTCTTTATTCCGAAAATGCAGGCGGTCTTTTGATCGATGGTAACGCAGTATCTAACCCCTACGAATACTCCGTTTCTCACCCCGATTACACCGGCAAACCCGCAAAAGAGCAGAACTACACAATCAACGTAACTGCTATCCGCGATATCGACTATCTCGGCAACGCAGAAATGCCCAGTGCGTCCTATACCTTCGGCCAGGCTCCCGCTCCTGAATGCGGCGAAGTAGTTTTCGATCCTGCTGTCGATGCTATCGCAAAAGGCGTTGAGATCTCCCTCTCCTGCGAAAACGCCGTTACTATCATGTACTCTATCGACGGCGGCAACGAATACATTGAATATACCGAGCCTTTCACCCTCGACCTTACTCTTAACAACAATGAAATTACGGTCTGGGCTTATGGTATCAACGGCGACGGTGAAGCAGCACAGCCTAACGAATGGAAATATAAATACATTCCCTTTACACAGAGCGGCACTGTAACATTTACCGCCGATGGCAAAACACTCTCCGGATCTGCTGTAACAGACCTCTATCCCGGCGACCTCATCGAACTTACTTGCGATGAAAACGCAGTTAAAATTGAATACTCTATCAACGGCGGCGAGTTTACCGAATACACCGAGCCTATCAAATTTAAGAAAGAGTATACTTCGATTGCTGCTCGTGGTGTCAATGAAGACGGCGTAGAAGGCGAAACTGCAACATTCACTTTCGCACCCCTCGAATTTACACATTACGACCTCGTAACTTCCACCGACCACCTTCAGGACGATGCCGAATACATAATTGTTTCTAACGCAGCAGGATTTGCTATTGGTGGCAACCTCAGCGGTACAAACATTCCCGGCACCACACAATTTGTACCCGACGAAGAGAATAATTATATCAATGTAAAGGCCGGTTCCAATATCTTCCTCTTTACATTCGTTAAGACTGAAGAAGGTACCTACAACCTCTACAGCGCCGATAAGTCGAAGTTCTTCAACGCTTCCGACGCAGACTTCCGCATCTCGATGCTCGAGCCCGGCTTTAACACTCCCTCTGATTACACTATTACCATTGATGATGCCGGCATAGCATCAATCTCAACTGGTGCTCGAAAGATTAAATATCAGGGTGGCGATACAAAAGCATTCCGTAACGCATCAACCTCAATGCTGTACACCTCGGATATCTCTATCTACCGTTTGATTAAGACTCCCGAAGACATTACAGCTACAATCGACGAGACTGCTATCGAAGGCTATACAGCATCCGTTATCACCGGTACTGTTATCACCATTGCATCCGAAGGTGCCGACTACCTTATGGTAAACGGTGAAAAGCAGGCTACTCCTTATGAATACACTGCTACCTGGGAAGGCGACGATCAGGCTGCCAAAACTATTGAAATTACCGCTCACGTTCACAACCAGAACATTGCAGCTATTTACACTATCAACCGCAAGGCTGCTCCAACCTGCGGTGAGGTGGCATTCGAGACAAGCAACCCCATCACCGAGCAGGATGGCAAGAACCTGATCGACTTCCGCACAGAAATCACAATCACTTGTGAAAACAACGTGAAGATCATGTACTCTATCAACGGCGGTGAAGAAGCCGAATACACCGAGCCTATCATTTTCGATCAGGAAAAGCGCAACGAAGCTTGGACTATCAAGGCTTACGGTATCAACCTCGACGGCATCAACGGCGAAGAAGCAACCGCTACTTACTACCGTGGCAACGCTGAACATTGCCGTAAGGTAGAATTCAGCGCTGAAGACAATGCTGCACTCGTTAAGGGTACCAAGATCGAACTCAACTGCGAACACGCCCTAACTATCACCTACTACTACAACGACGACACCGAAAACACCAGCACCTACGATGCCGAGACAGGTATCATCTTCGAAGATGCTTGCTCTATCACAGCTTGGGGTACTAACGCCGACAACGTAGACGGTGAAAAGACCACCGTTACCTACACCCGCGCTGCCGCTCCCATCTGTGGCCCCGTAACATTTGAACCTAACGGTGGTGCATTCTACGCCGGTGACGTTACAATCACACTCTCTTGCGACGAAAATGCACTTGAAATCAAGTACTCTATCAACGGAGGCGAAGAGCAGACCTACGACCCCGAAATCGGTATACCTTTCACCACTGGCGGCACTATCGAAGCTTGGGGTGTGAATATCGACGGAGCTTCTCCCGAGAATCCTTCAATCTCTGATCTCTTCACTCTCAAAGAACCCGCAGTTTACAAGCGCATCACTTCACCTAAAGAAATAGCTTCCGACGGTAAATACATCTTGGTTACCACCTACGGTGTTGGTATCGGTAGCTACGATCTTAGCGCAAAGGCATTCAACGCTACCACCGAAGGCATCGAACTTAGTGAAGATCAATCATCAGCCTACATTCGTGATAATGCCGATATCAATCCCCTTTCATTCAAGGCGAGCGGTGATGGCTACAAGATCATGGATAGCACCACTTCAGGCTATATCTTCTCCAACACCTCGAGCAACAACCTCAACAGTGGAGCTGCAGAGGCTAATGCTCCCACCTTCACACTCACTTTCAACGCCGACGGCACCGTAGATATTTCCAACGGTGAAAATACCCTCTACTATAATACTCTTGTAAATCCCGCAGTCTTCCGCTTCCTAAACGGCTACAGAACCGGTTATCAGCAGTTCTCCCTCTATCGTGTACTCGACGAAAGCGCTGCCGTACCCGAGCACCTCTACATCCACGGTTGCTTCTACGACGGTGAGTGGGAACGTTCGATCGAAATGG
>CAYYQS010000015.1:0-24428 GCA_964472555.1 uncultured Bacteroides sp. | reverse complement strand
CGGAAGCGGGAAGAGCCGTCGGCACGCGCCGAGACTTCGAGAAGGTATCGCCCGGCGTAGTCGTAATTTGCACGGCCGAAGATACCGAGAGTCTTGTAAGCGGTTTTTCCGCCGGTGAGGGTATATGTTTCGCCGGTGGCAAGATCGAAGTCGTCGAGCTCGTCGCTGACGAGACCTTCGCGGCTAACCGACTTGGTGCGCATTGTGTAGTGGTCGTACTGCACACCTGCCATTACCTTGAAGTTGTGGTCAGCGCCGAAGCGGTGATTATAGTCGACATACGCTTCAAAGGTGTTCCGGTAGCTACGGGTGTCTTCCTCCAGAAGGCGGTTGATGAAATAACCGGTATTTACGGTAGTGAACTTACCAGGACCATTGGAGTACTCGCCATTAGCACGGCGGTGAGTCTCGAAGTAAGCATGAGTGCGGTAGGCATAGCTCAGGTGAGCCGACAGTCCTTTTGCAAGGTCGAGGACGAGAGAATTTTTGATAGCAATGTCGTTGTTTTCCTCGGAATTCCTGTTGTTGCCAGTATTTATCATGAGGTTGTAGTCACCACACAGGCTCGCGCTCTGATTAACAACGTCGGTCTTGTGGACGATCGAGCCGTCGGGGTTGTGGGGCACGAAAAGAGGAGAGCTTGCGTAGGATGAGTTAGTGAAGACCTTCTCGATGTTAGTAAAGCCTACCCAAGTAGTCTTTCCATGGAAGTAATTTACGTTGGTGTCGAAACGCGCCCACTTGGCAAGCTTTATGTTGAGACGGGCACGGAAATTGTAGGAGTCGTAGGGGTCGTTTATGATGTTCATAAGGCCGTCGGCCTGGTAGTAGCGTCCGCTCACGAAATAGTTGACCGTTTCGTTGCCACCGCGGATTGCAACATTGTGCTCCTGCTGCGGACGAGTGCGGCGAAAGAGATACCCGTACCAGTCGAAGTTTCCATAGTAACGGTAGTTGCCGTCCTCTCCGACAACGACCCAAGGACGATCGGGATGCTCGGTCTTGTCGTAGCGCCGAGCCTCGAGTTCGGCCCAGTCGTTATCGTCGTACTTGAGGTATTTCTGATTGGAGTAGATATAGTTGAACTGATCCACAGCCTTTCCCCAGTCGTAGCCGCAAGTGATATAGTCGGTTGAAGTGGTATTCTTCGCCCAGCCGTAGCGACCGTTGTAGCTTACGGTGGGGCGCTGATCGGCTCCGCTTTTAGTGGTGACGAGAACAACACCGGCAGAAGCCTTGGCTCCGTAGACGGCAGACGCTGAAGCGTCTTTGAGAATAGATACGGTCTCAATATCGTTTGGATTCACGCGATCGAGAGGCATTTCGATACCGTCGACGAGGATAAGCGGTTCACCGCCGTTGAGAGAGGCAGTTCCGCGGATATCAATAGAATATCCCGAAGAAGCGCGTCCGGTGTTGATGCCGATGTTCATTGCCGGGTCGAGACCCTGAAGGGCATGAGCTGTCGATGAGACGGGTCGTCCGTTGATTTCGCCATTGTCGAGCACACTGACGGCACCCGTAATATTAACTTTTTTCTGGCTTCCGAAACCCACTACGACCACTTCGGTAAGCGCTTCGGAATTTTCGGTGAGACGGATGTCGAGATTGGTGGAAGCACCTACCTTGATGTGCTGTTCTCGGAATCCTATATAAGAAACCGAGAGTTCCTGTCCGGGTTTCGCAGCGATAGTGAAATGGCCGTCGACATCGGTTACGACTGCCTGATGTTCAGATTTATTCAGCACGGTAGCACCGATTAGGGGTTCGCCGTCGGAAGCAGCGACGACAGTACCTGAAATCTTGGGGACCGGAGCTTTGGCGATGTTCTCTGCCACCGACGCACGTCGGACCACGAGTGCACCATTGACATTAGAACAATCTACCTGCTGACCTTTAAAAATCTGCTTGAGGATATCGATAGGTTCTGCCGACTTGATGTCGAGAGTGATTCGCCGGTCGAGGTCGGCGTTATCGGCGCTAACCGTTACCGGCATACCTGACAGTCGCTGAAGCCGCATCACGGATTCGCGCACAGTGGCATTCCTGACATCGAAGTCAAGGGCAGCCGCACAGAATGAGAGGGAGACTGCCAGCATTGCCGCTACGGCGAGAGCTGTCTTGCGCCACGAATGGCGCTCTCTGTGGTTGTTCATGATATGTGAAGATAATTGGTGAATAATTCGAGGATTAACGGATTTCTATTGTCGAGGTATCTATCCGCCTGATAGTCATAGGCTCGCTCAGTGCAAGTGTTGCGAGAATCTTTTCGGGAGATTCGTCGCCATTGAAGATTGCGAAGAACTTTACGCCAGACAGGTTCTGATTGGCAAGAATGATGTTGGTGCCGGTACGACGGCGAAGCGTATTAACGATGTCGACAAGAGGCTTGTCGATAAACATGATGAGACTGTCTGCCGCCGGAGAGTCGAGCCCGTCGATCTTCATAGTGCTCAGGGCACCGGTATTTTTGTCGACCTTAGCCACTTCCCCCGGCCGGAGAACGAGCGTATCGTCGTGACTGTTGAAGGCAGACGACAGGCGGACACTTCCGTCGTAGAGCGCGAGTTCAAATTCTGAATCGTCGACGTGCGAGTGGACGTCGAACCGGGTGCCGAGAACTTCGATAGACGCATCGCAGCATTGCACTGTGAATGGGTGCAGACTGTCGCGCGACACCTCGAAGTAAGCGTCACCCGAGAGAAGGAGACTGCGGCTCTGAGCGAAACTGCGGCGGTCGAACACAATATTACTTCCGGCCTGAAGAATGACCAATGATGAATCGGGAAGGAATGCCCGGAGCGTTCCGGAGGCCGGAGAATCGATTCTTGCCAGATCGGGCAGCAAAGGCTCAGTGTTGCGTTGTGCCGAACCTCCGACGTAATACGCAATGGCGATGACTGCTGCAAGGACAGCGGCGGCAACGCCGATTCGGAAGACCTTCGATACACTGTTGAATCTCCTGCGCAATCCGATGCGACGACGGAATCGCTTATAGGAAGTGAGAGCCAGCTCCCTATCGTGGTAGGCCGACATGCGGTTGAGCATTTGCAGGCATGCCTCGTCGACTTCGTCGTTGTCGATGTGGTTCATGAACCACTCCTCGACATCGGAGCGCTCCTGAGGCGAGCATTGGCCGAGCATAAATTTCTCAAAGGTATTCTGATCCATTCCTATAATGTGACGTGTGTTTATCTGGAAGAAGTTTCAAGAAGAAATGAATACGTAATCAGTGCCTGCGCAATGCTGCCGCGTAACCACCGCCCGGGGCCATGGCGACAGATATAGTATCTGCCGGGCTAACAGTGGATGAGGTGCAACGATAGTCGGAAGCCTGCCGACCGGCATTGACTCCGTCGGCAAATTCTTCGAGACTATAGCTGCCGTCGGGAAGAAAATCGAGCGGAATGTCGATGGTGCGCTCATTGAGATCTGTCATAGCACCGATATAGTAGTTGCCGAGGCTATCGGTACGTAAGGTGACGATGTAGCGGGCGGGACTTCCAGCAAGGACGCGGGTGTCGGAAAAAGTAGTAGGAAGCGAAGCGATAAAAGCCGTACACTCAGGCTCACGGATATATGCTGTCGGTGAATCGCACATCATGACAAGCGGCGAATCGAAAACGATAAACTCGGCAATCTGTCGGCAACGTGTGCCCTGACTCATGGGGTTGCTCCGGCAAGGATAGTACTGACCGGGCACGGCGTTGCGCATCGCTCCGGGAGTATAGTCCATCGGACCTGCAATACTGCGAATAAACGGGAGGGTGACGTCGTAGGTGATCTGGTCGACGTCGGGTTTGCTCCATTTCAACTGTTCGAGGCCGAATACGGCTTCATGATTCACAACGTTGGGCCAGGTACGCTGCAATCCAGCAGGCTTACAGCAACCGTGAAAATCAACGAGAAGATGATGACGGGCACAGACTTCGGCAATACGGTACATCTCACGTACCATGGCCTGATCGTCGCGGTTGAGAAAGTCGATTTTGAAGCCTTTCACACCCTTAGCGGCATATCTCGACGCAACTTCCTCGAGATTCTCTGCCATAGGCCTGAAGCCTGCCCAGAGGATAATACCTACCCCTTTCCGGGCGGCGTGATCGAGAATAGCATCCATGTCGATGTCGGGAACGATATCAAAGAGATCGTTGTGCCCCTTCACGGCCCAGCCTTCATCCATGATCACATACTCGATGCCATGATCGGCGGCGAAGTCGATGTATTCAAGATATGTGGGGGTGTTTATACCGGCTCTGAAATCAACATTGTACACTCCCCAGTCGTTCCACCAGTCCCACGCAACTTTTCCGGGTTTTATCCAAGATATGTCGTCTATACGAGAAGGAGCGGCAAGACGATATACCATGTCGCTCTCGGGCAGTCGGCAAGCATCGTCGGCAAACAGGAATATACGCCATGGCATTGTTCGGACTCCGCTAACCTCGGCAATATATGGATGCCTTGCTGCGACGAGGTGCTCCACGTCGTTGTGTCCACCCGGGACAATGGCCGAGGGAAGCTGAGCCTCCACAGCTTCGAGGGCAAGTGTCTCAGAAGAAGGTGTGAGATACATTCCGGGCCAATCTTCGACATCGGCCTCAGCAAAAGCGAGGTAGCCGTGGCCTGTGTCGGCAAGGAGAGGCGTAAACATAAGGCGTCCGGTTTTCAGTCCGGAGAGTGGCGAAGTGGTGTACTGGCTCTGCATGTCGTTCCAGAACAATTCGTCGTTGGGAGCGTCGGTCTTTTTGGCACGGTTGCGTACGTAAGGAACCGTCATGGTATAGTCTGCGGGCATACGGTAGACAGCTTCCTCCGATAATACCTTACCCTCTTTCCCAGAAGTGTTGACGAACCGATATGCAAGACCGTCGTCGTAGAGGCGGAATTCAATATCAAATCCACCTTTCATCTTGAGGATTAACTCATTATAACGGTCAGTAACAGTAGATTTCTTATAGAATGGCGACTGAATAGTTTCATCTACCGACTTCCTCACAGCCTTGCGGACTCTGCAATCACGGCCCCAACATGTTCCGTCGGTCCATAGCAGCGCTACGGTAGAAGGAGAGAGAAGTTCTCTACCGAGAGAGTCGGACAGGCTGACAGTAAGCGAATCGCCCGCGAGCACTTGTGAAGTAAGATTACCCGAAGGTGAAGTCAGAGAGAAGGACTGCCCTGAAGCAGAAAGGATGAAGGCTGCTGAGATGACAGCAAATAGTGTGACGGTAATACGATGATTCATAGTTCGAAGTGGCAGAGAATGGGATAATGGTCGGAAATCCAGGGCACTCCGTAGCCGGGATAGTCGATAGTTTCAAAGAGTAACGGGCGAGCCTGCAGATAGAAGATGTGGTCGAGGTTCTTACCTCTGATTTCGGGGGCGACACGTCCGAATCCGTTGAAAGAGGACCGAGGATTAGTGAAAATAGCTTCGTCGCGCGCGGAAAGCATATTCTCAAAATACGGAGTGAGGCTATCGCGGCGTGGATCCTCCGGAGCGTAGGAGGCATTCATGTCGCCGGTGACAAATACTGTTCCGTCGGGACCCGCAAGTTCTCTCATCTTTTCGACAATCAGGGCAGCACATTTGGCGCGTACCTCAGTGTCGACAGGAGCTTTCTTATAAGGAAAGTGCGTGGTGCAGAAGATGAAGGTCTTACCATTCCTGAGATCGCGGAGTCTCATCCAGAGAGCAGTTCGGAAATGAGTGTCGGTGGTATTCCAGGAAAGAGAGGGGACTTCGGGTGTTGCGCTTAGCCAGAAGTAGCCGGAGTCGAGAGCTTCGAAGCGATCGGGACGGTAGAATATGAGGATGTTGCCCGTCTGCGGATCGGTGATATTGTCGTCGGCTTCGATCTTGAAGTGACGGAAATCGGGAAGAAGAGAATAGACCGAATCGAGCATGGCGAGTCGCGGCTCCTGCATGCCTATGACGTCGGGGCGGATTTCATCGAACATCCGGCGTATGGGTAGCCGTCGATTCGGCCAAGCCTGCTCACCGGTATCTTTAGGAGTTTCAAACCTGATATTGAAGGACATGACTCTGACTGTATCGACCACGGTGGTATTGAAATTACCGTCGGCGAATGCGGAGAAGAAGGCTGTGAGATAGATCAGCCAAGTAAGCAAAAGTCTTTTCATGGGATTGTGTTTCATACAAAGAAGATAGCGCGACGGCACATTAATACGTAAGGAAGAGTTCTTTTACGTAATTTAGTCACGCAAAAACTTCTTACAATAAGAATATGAACGCTAACCACCACAGCCAGTCGGACTACGAACTGATCTTGAAGATAAAGGCCGGAGACGAGGATAGTTTCAAAGAATTATTTCTGCGATATTATCCACGGTTCCGTCATTTCATATTGCGCTTTGTAGGCAACAAGGATGTGGCCGACGATCTTCTGCAGAATGTGTTCATGAAAATCTGGTCGAACCGAGCCGCCATGCGAGAGGAACTTTCGGTAACCGCCTACATATATGTATTCGTCAAGTACGAGATACATAATTATCTACGGTTGAAAAGCACACGGATGAGCGACCGGTTCAAGGATGCTCAACACGCAAATATTCTTACTACCCCCGGCGTCGACACCAATTACGACTACATCGAGCTTGAGGAAACGATAAGGAAATCCATAGCCTCGATGCCTGAGAAGCGCAGGCGTATCTTCTGCCTCAACAGATACGAATTCAAATCGGCGAGAGAAATTGCCGAGAGCCTCGGCCTATCAGTTAGGACGGTTGAAAAACACATAGAGCTTGCCCTGAAAACTTTACGGAAAGATATAGGATCGTCGATGCTGATCATTGTGGCATATCTATTATCATGAGTATTTTTAATAGATATTAATGCAATAGAATTTGGACAAAAGAGATGTTTTTGCTAATTTTGTTGATTGAAACAGAATCAATATCACACTAATGGATATCATTTCATATCTTAAGCATTTCTTCACCATAGTCTTGCTGGTGCTTCTCTTCATCCTCTGACGATTAGCTATGACTTCACACTCTCTGAAATATCTACGCATAGCCGCGGGGATACTTTTCCTCACGGCCATCAGTTTGCTATTTGTTGACTTCAGCGGGCGTGCGGCTTTATGGCTTGCATGGACTGCGAAGATACAGCTTGTGCCTGCTCTATTAGCGGCGAATTTTACGGGAATAATAATATTGGCTGCTCTGACTCTTGTGTTCGGACGCGTTTACTGCTCGGTGATCTGCCCACTGGGGGTTTCGCAGGACATTGTGGCGTGGTTGCGCCGCCGTGTTTCACCGAGGAAAAAGCGGAAGCTCGGCCTCTATAAGTTCGAGAAGGCCCACACGGCGTGGCGCTACACGTTCCTCGGTCTTTTCATAGAGCTCGCAGCTCTCGGACTGCTTGCACTGATACCGATGTCGTTTGCAGGAATCGTGGATCCTTACAGTGCTTACGGACGTATTGCCGGTCAGGCTTTCGTGCCCGCATGGCGCTCGGCAATGGGGAGCCTTGCGGAGGCTCAGGCGGCACACGGCACTTATCTCTTTGATTCTGTGCCGACAGCGACAGTAAACTTCAACATTGCAGTTGCTTCGGTTGCGGCAATTACATTTATAGTAGTGGCTGTTTTTGCTTTCCGCACGGGCCGCGGGTATTGCAATACGATATGCCCGGTGGGAACAATTTTAGGTTTTCTCTCGAGGTTTTCACTGCTTCGCCCGGTGATTGACACAGACAAATGCAACCGGTGCGGAAGTTGCGGACGCCACTGCAAAGCCAAGTGCATCGACACGAAGAATCATGCGATCGACTACAGCCGATGTGTGGTGTGCATGGATTGCCTGAATAACTGCTCGCAGGGTGCGATAAGCTACA
This sequence comes from uncultured Bacteroides sp., assembly GCA_964472555.1. Lineage (GTDB taxonomy): Bacteria > Bacteroidota > Bacteroidia > Bacteroidales > Muribaculaceae > CAG-873. Next base: position 16,567 of record CAYYQS010000015.1, on the reverse strand, counting down.
GAGGGGCGCCACGACGCAAGAAAGCTGAGGCAGGAGAGGCTAAGAATATAGACTCTGGACGACGGAACTTTATGGTCGGAACGGCACTTGCCACTGCTGCAGTGGCTTCGGCAAAGGTGACTGACGGCGGTCTGGCTCCGCTCAAAAAGAAGCAGCCGCACAAGAACATCACCCCTTCGGTGCCTGCCGGAGCTATGAGTCTCCGTCACTTCAGGAGCCACTGCACGGCTTGCCAGCTTTGCATAAGCGAGTGCCCGAACGAGGTGCTCCGGCCGGGAACGTCGCTTGAGGGCTTCATGCAGCCGGTGATGATATTCACCGACGGGTTCTGCCGTCCGGAGTGCAACCGCTGCGGCACAGTGTGTCCCACCGGGGCGATCACTCCGGTGACCATAGCCCGCAAGGCTACAATTAAAACGGGTACTGCGAAGGTAGATGCTTCGACATGTATTTCCGCGGCTTACGGCCAGACCTGCGGCAACTGCGCGCGCCACTGCCCGGCCGGAGCAATAAAAATGGTCAAGCAGGAGGACGGCCACATGCGTCCTGTTGTTGACGAGAGTTACTGCATCGGTTGCGGCTCTTGCGAATACCACTGTCCGTCGGGCACGGCGGGTCAGCTTTCGGCGAAAAAAGCATCTATCTACGTTGTCGGTCTCGACACTCACCAGACTGTCTGAAAAACATGAAAAGTAAGAAATACGATAGCGGACGGCGCTCTTTCCTCCGCAACTTAGGTATATTTTCTGCCGCCGGAGCACTGGCTTCGTGCGGAGTAGCTGCGACTTCGAAAGAGGAGAAAGAGACAGCCAAGGGCGAGATGACGATGCGTCGCAATCCGTCGACTGGCGATGAGGTGTCGATCCTCGGCTACGGCTGTATGCGTCTGCCGACCATTGGCATGCGCGACGGTACAGATGATAATACGATCGACCAGGAGGCCGTGAACAAATCGGTTGATATGGCTATCGAAGGAGGCGTGAACTATTTTGATACGTCGCCCGCTTACTGCGAGGGAAATTCGGAGGCTGCCATGGGCGAGGCTCTATCCCGTCACCCCCGCGACTCATACTTTATTGCCACAAAGCTCTCCAACTTCTCACCCGAAACGTGGAGCGCCGAGGCATCGCGGAAGATGTTCGAGCAATCGCTTGAAAATCTGCGTACCGACCACATAGACTATCTCCTTCTGCACGCAATCGGCATGGGAGGAATGGAGGCTTACGAGAACCGCTACGTGAAAAACGGAATGCTGAACTATCTCAAGGAGCAGCGCGAAAAAGGGGTGATCCGCAATCTCGGATTCTCGTATCATGGCGACGTGGAGGTCTTCGACCACCTGCTGAGCATGATGGACGAAGGTGAGGTGAAGTGGGATTTCGCCCAGATCCAGCTCAACTATATCGACTGGGATCATGCCAAGGAGGTGAATCCCCGCAACACCAATGCAAGCTATCTCTACAATGAACTCTACAAGCGCGGTATCCCGGCGGTGATCATGGAGCCTCTTTTAGGCGGACGTCTCGCTTCGGTTTCCTCGCCGATCTCGACCAAGATGAAGACCCGTAGGCCCGACGACTCCGTTGCGTCGTGGGCGTTCCGATATGCCGGCACTCCGGAAGGAGTGCTGACAGTGCTCTCGGGGATGACATACCTGGATCACCTGAAGGACAATCTTGCCACTTACTCCCCGCTCGATCCAATAACTGAGGAGGAAGACGGCTTCCTGATGCGTACTGCGGCAGAGATTCTGCAGAACGATACTGTGCCGTGCACCGACTGCAAGTACTGTATGCCTTGCCCCTACGGTGTGAATATTCCGGGTGTTTTTGCCCACTATAACCGCTGCATCAATGAAGACAATGTGCCACGCGATACGGCGGATCCGCACTATGCGGCAGCCCGTCGGGCATTCCTTTTCGGCTATGATACGGCAGTGCCACCACTGCGTCAGGCCGGTCGCTGCGTAGGCTGCGGAGCGTGTCTGTCGCACTGTCCGCAGACTATCAATATCCCCGCTCAGCTACATAAGATCGACAGCTATGCGGAGCGTCTGCGTCAGGGAAAGGTCTGAAAAATAGTAACATTCCGTGGGAAGAATAGATCAGGAAACTGTCAACCGCATTCTCGACGCCGCCGACATAGTCGAGGTAGTGAGCGATTTCGTGAAGTTGCGCCGCTCGGGTGCCAACTATAAGGGATTGTGCCCATTCCACAACGAACGCACACCGTCGTTTTCGGTAAATAAGTCGCGAAACATCTGCAAGTGTTTCAGCTGCGGCAAGGGAGGTTCGCCTGTTAACTTCATCATGGAGCATGAGCAGCTATCCTACCAGGAGGCTCTTCGCTACCTTGCACGGAAGTATAATATCGAAATTGTAGAAAAGGAGCAGACCGACGAGGAACGCCAACAGCAGAACGACCGCGACGCGATGCTTGCAGTGAACGAGTTTGCGCTGAATCAGTTCCGGAGCAATCTTCTTGAGACTGCCGACGGGCGCGACATAGCGTTAGCTTACTTCCGTCACCGCGGTCTCAACGATGCCATGATAGAGCGCTTTCGCCTGGGATACTCGCTCGACCGCAGCACTGCCCTGCTCGATGCAGCCCGTGAAAGCGGCTACAATGAAAAATATCTTCTTGAAACGGGTCTTGCAGGAAAAAGCGAGCGAGAGGGGAAAACGAGCCTTTACGACCGCTTCCGCGGCAGGGTGATGTTCCCTATTCTGAGCATATCAGGCCGTGTTGTGGGTTTCGGCGGACGCACCATGCGCTCTGACAAGAATTTGGCCAAGTACGTAAACTCTCCTGAATCACTCATCTATAAAAAGAATCTTGAGCTTTATGGCCTCTATCAAGCCAAGAGCGCAATCGCCAAGCGCGACAAGGTGATACTTGTGGAGGGTTATCTTGATGTGATATCGATGCATCAGGCCGGAGTGGAAAATGTTGTGGCATCGTCGGGAACATCGCTGACAGAGGGACAGATACGCGCCCTCCGCCGTTTCACTGAGAATGTAACGCTGATCTACGATGCCGACCCAGCCGGTATAAAGGCTTCGCTCCGCGGTATCAACATGCTTCTGGCGGAAAAACTCAACGTGAAGGTGCTTCTCCTGCCACCGGGAGATGACCCTGACAGCTTCGCTCAGAGCCATTCGTCGTCGGAAGTCGAGCAATACCTTGCTGACAACGAGAGAGATATCATTGCCTTTATGACTGAGGTGCTGATGAAGGATGTTCCCGCAAACGACCCCACGGCTCGTGCCCGAGTGGTAAATGTGATTCTTCAGTCGGTGGCGCACGTCGACGAGGCTGTGAAGCGACAAGAATACATCTCGCAATGCTCGCGCATGTTGGGCATTGCAGAAGAGGTGCTTGTGAATCAGCTCAATGTGCTCATCACGGGTCGATATGTCGAAGAAGAGAAGAATCAGCGCCGCGAAGAAGCCAGAAAAAGCATCGAGGGTGTTGAGAATGAAAGGCAGGAAGGAGAGTCGCCAGCCAAGGATGCTCCGCTTCTGAATCTCGACGCGAATAAGCTCAAGCCTTTCGAGGAAATGCTTGCTAGATATCTCGTGCGCTACGGGTTGATGTCGATACCTGTGAAGAATGATACGGGAGAGAGTGCATTAGTGCCGGTATTCGATGTGATATCGTCGCAGCTTGAAATCGACAATATTTCGTTTTCTCATAAGCCCTACGCTGCTGTTTTTGAGGCAATCAAGGAAATGCGCAACGGGGAATGGCCTGAGGAGCATGCCCGGCGACTTGCAGAAATTGAAGTAGAGGCTGACCGACTGCTCGAAGAAGCCAGGGATGAAATAAGGAGTAAGGGCGGGAGCATGGAACAGCTTGCACGCCTTGAATCGGAGGCTCAACTGCGGCGAGAAGTGTTTCTGCGATCGTCAATCGATGAATTCGATATGAAATGGGCGCAGTCCCGACTTGTAAACAGTCCCGACGATGCCGTGCGTGAAACTGCCGTAGAACTCATGGTCGACCGCTATACGCTCTCAAAACTCTATGTAAAGCAAGGAGTAAGCACGGAGCAGGATCAGCTTTCGTCGCTCGTGCCCCGGGCTATCATCGAGCTGCGAAATGCTATTGTGGCTGATATCATAGCTGACTTAACTCGTCGACTGGCGACCGAAGGAGCAGCCGATCCTGTAAAGGCTATGGAGATCATAGGCCAGATAGCGGAATATAAGGATTTCCAGCGCCGTCTGGCAGAAATTCTCGGTGACAGAATAATTCTGCCGAGACAGAAATAATCACTTACCGTTAGCCACGAAATCCCAGGTAAATGAGCCGTCGGGGTCTATCGTAAGTATGCGGAATCCGCGTGGACGTCCGTCGAAATTGCAGCTGGTATTCTCTCCGTTTAAAATCGCGAGACCTCCGAAGTCGTTACGGTGCGTTTTGTGGGTGTGTCCGGCAAGCCAGATAATAGCTCCGTGATCCCTGAATTTCCCGATTAATCCACGACGCATTTCCGAAGGGAGGTTGAAGTATTCGTCTTTCTCGTCGATATCGCTCTCGAAGGGCGGAATGTGACAAAGCAGAATGACGGGTGAGGCTTCGGACTTTGCTTGAACGAGTGCGCTGTCGAGGCGGGTATTCAATGCATCGACTTCGTCTTGCGGTCCTCCCCGCATGAGCAAGGAATTGAATGAGATAAGAGTGTATCCTTTAATTTTAACTACCGAAAAATCAGAGCCGAAATTATCGCGGTAGAGCTTGAGTCCGGCGTCGGTACAAGGCTCGGAAATATCATGGTTGCCCGGCGTATAAACTACGGGAGCCTCTAAAGCGGCCACGGCTTGCTTGAAGAGCGCTATCGAAGCGCTGTCCATGCGGTTGACCATATCTCCGGCAATTGCCACGAGATCGACTCCGGCTGCGTTGATATTGGCAATTTCTTCCTTCAGAGCTTCGAGGTCGTCGTCGATTCCTTTGGGCCCGAAGCCTATCTGCGGGTCGCATACATGTGCAATAACGAGCGTGTCGGTCATGGCTGAAACACTAAGTGAAAGTATGATAAGGAGGGAGGTGAAAAACTGTCTCATAAAGAGTGATATCTGAAAAGAAAAGGAGCCCAAAGCACATCATATCGGGCTTCAGGCTCCTTAATCTGAATATTTCATGCTCTTATTGAAGAGCTTTAGAGAGGTTGTAGTTTGCAAATTCGAGGTCGTTGACAGCGCGCTTTGCAAGAGAAGCGTCGAGGCGTACGGCCTGGCGGAGGTTGGTGTTGAGCATGGACTCGTTGTTTGTACGAGCACCGAGGACGGCCATGAGATAATATGTAGTGGCGTCGGGGGTGTTGATAGAAGCGAGGGTAGTCTTAGCCTTGCTATAGTCTTTGGTAAGAATCTGAGCAAGGGCAGCGTTGTTGCTCTTGGTGTCTCCGAAAGCCTTTGCAGCGGCAGCATTGTCGCCGAGCTTGAGATAGTAGAGGCCGAGCGCGTCGCCGAGTTCGGGAACACCGGCAGCAGAGCCGAAGTAGCTGTTGGCTTTGTTGTAGTCGCTCTTAGTCATTTCGATAAGACCGAGGTTCATCTGAGGCTCGGGATTGTTGCCGAGAGAAGCTGCCTTTGCAAAAGAAGCCTGAGCAGCGGCGTAGTCACCGGCCTTGTACTGTGTGAGACCGAGGTCGTTCCAAGTACGGTAGTCGTTGGGATAGAGCTTTGTTGCAGTCTGATAGATTTCGCGGCGCTTGCCGTTGTCTTCAGTCAGAGTAGCGCAGTAGAGGATTTCCTCGATGTTGAGGTCAGAGGGGTTTGTGGCGTAGATAGCCTGAATCTCGCTGTCGCTCTTACCGATTACGTTGATTGAAGCAGTGATTCGTGAGTAGCGGAGCTTGGGGAGAATATTGTCGGCGAGCTGCTCGAAGATAGCCGACATGTTGCGGATCTCACGTTCGCGCTGTTCGGGATCTCTGTACATTGAGAGAACGCTGAGGATGAGGTCTTTGTCCTGGATGTTGCTCTGAGCAACAAGTTTCTGGAAGCCCTCCCAGTCCTGAGCTGTGAACTGAGCTGTGAGTTCGCCGAATTCTGTGATTTTGTCTTTCTTCAGCTGCTGGTTTACGAAATCCTTGGTGTTTTTCTCGCGATGCTCGGCGAGGCGGTAGTTAAGTTCGTAACCACCGTCGGGGGAAGCGTAAGAAGAAATATTGATTTCTTCGAGGACGCGATTGTCGGCGTTGTTAGCCTCAATCATTTCCTTCTGAAGCTCTTCCATAGCATCGGTCTTAAGCTGGCCTGCGCGGATGTTTGCCTGATTGATGAGGAACATGATGTCGGCGGCATACTTTTCGTTGATGATGCGCTGGAAAGCATCTGCAGCCAAAGCGGGATTGACGGTGGCAACGTTGGCAAGCGCGGCAGTAGTAACGACGCCGTTAGCAACTTTCACGCGAGGAAGAACATACTTCTTGTTGCCCTGCTGAACGGCGAAGTCGAGCATTAGTTCGCTCTTAGCCATAGCGGGTTCGTAGTTGAAGCTAACGGGAATGGTCTGTGTAGAACCCTGCTCGTAGGAGATAACGGGGTTATTTCCACGAACTTTCTCACCCTGGAAAGAGTAAGACTGAGATGCCACTTCGCGACCGTCGAAAACGAGATAGGGGGTAACGGTGACTTCTGCGTTCTTAACGAAGAACTTCGCAGGGATCTTGGCGCTTACGCGGGCCGGAACCTTCTCACCCACTACTTCGAGGGGATCGGGAGTAACGCTAAAGTAATCTGAGCTGAACTGGCCGAGCTTCTTTCCGCACGAAGTGAGAGAAAGAGCAGCGCCCAGAGCGAGGACATAGCATAGGTTGCGATTCATAATCGTGATAAGATTTTTAAAGATGTGTTTCAGTGGTGCAAAGTTACAATAAATCTTCGACTAAAAAAACATTGAATAAGTTCAGAAAGCGAATTTACGTGTTACAATTTCACCGGTGGAGCCGTCGACGACCTTAACAATATATAATCGACTGTCGGGGAGACTTACAGCCGTCTCTTCATCGAAAGATCCTTCGGCGAGTTTACGGCCAATTGAATCGAAGAGTGTGTAGACCGATCCTTCGCCAAAACCTACGAGCGCAATTTCGCCATTGAAACCGAGTATCCGGCCTTCAGATTTCAAGCGAAAGTCCGTGCCGGAAACGGGAATTGAAGGATATGCGCTGATGATGCTCCAGAGGTGATTGAAACGTGTGCTGATGTAGCTGGCCACACGATTGACTTCTTTCTCGTACGAACCCAGAGCCACGGGATTCTGATGAACTATCTCATTGAGAATCGGCCAGCGAGTAAAGTTGAGCTTCTGAGACGCATCGATGCGTGCTGCTCTGGTCTTAAGATAATCTATCATGCCTTCGGCGGTGAGATCGGAATTATTGACAGCAGTATCCCATATATACCTGATATTGCCCTTGGAGTCTTTGTCGCGCATGATGACCCGAGTGACGAAATCGAGCATGTTGTCGGCAGACGATGAGTAGGCCGAAGCATAGAGATAGCCGCTGATATTGTTTATAGGGAATGTACGTTCGTCATTTTCAAATGCAATGTCGAAGTCCCACACGGGCCCGGTGTAGAACAATGGATTGCCACGCTTTTTGTACATGTATGTGCTCCAGTAGGTATCGGTATTTCCTGATATTTCTCCTACGAGGAAATGGCGGAGGAAACTGGGAGCGTCGAACATCTCACGATAGTTATTATTCCCGAGGGCGGTCGAAGACCAGAGGCGACTCTCCAACTGATTGAAGTAATTGCGGATATAAGCGCTCTGCTCGGGAGTTATATCCTCCTCATCGGGCGACTTGATAGTGACCGGAATTCCCCGACTGCTGGTAAACCAAGAGGATTCCTGATAGGCGTATGCATCCACCTCCACAAGGTAACCTCCGGTAAGGGCTTCTCCGGCGATGTCGGTGGTCTCCATTTCCTCAACGTCTACTCGGCCGGAGTTGACCTCAACTTGGTCGCAGAGCTGATAGTTGCCCTTATACTCACCGTTCAGCACTACGTCGACCGATTCAAGATAGGGTACGTAAGTCATGCCGAGGCGGCGAGCCACTTCGAAAGCAAGGTCATTGCGGAGGAGGGTCTTGTCGCCGTAATTATTAATAAGCGTCCACTTTTTAGCTTTGGCTGGAGCGTCGAGTACTTTCTGCTTCTTGTCGAATTTGATTCGATAGGGCTTTTTTGGGAACCCCATGGAAGCGTTGCCACGAAGACGCGTGGTGCCAGTAGCGTCGAGAATCTTCGAGCCGCCGTCGGAGATAATCTTTATTTGGGCAGTAATGTTGTGTTCTTTGTCGTAAGGCTCCTCGGCGTTTACGGTGTTGATGACAACTGTTGGGATATTAGTAAGCTGATAGAGGTGAGAGTCATCCCCTGTACCCTTTTCGCCCCAGAATTCGAGCTCGGCGATATTGCAGCGGTTATTGGCCGTACCTGCAAACCGGACATATCTGAACCCTCGCGAACATGTCACGTCGCGGTAAGTCATGGCGTGGATAGGCGCATCAGCTTCAGTAATAATATAAATAGGTATCGCATCGAGAAAATCGGGACGGTTGGCACCCTCTATCACTCCAAGCTGCAGGCGTCCGGGGCCGAGATCGTCATTGCGGGGACTATATCCTACCCTTGAGATGACATACTGCTCACCGAGGTCGAGGCCCACGTAGGTATATGAACGGTCGTAGGATGCATAATAAGTGTCGAGGTTGCCGTCGAAGGCCGATGCCGGAGTATTAGCGGTAGTAGAAGGAGGGAAACCAGGGGCGTTATAGTCGACTGAAGGCGATGAACCTATCGGTGTGCCGGAAAGCTTTTGGACTCCGGCGAAAGCAGATGAAAAAGACAGAATAGCAGAAAATGCAAAAATGATTCTAAAGTTCATGAAAGACAAGTAAATTATAGGTTGAAAAGCTTGCCGCGCAGATAGATAGCGGCAATCCATGGTGTGGTGTAGGCGTACGGGATGAAAGCCAGTGAGGGAATGGGGAGAGTCAGTACAAAGTTTGCAGGCGCACCTACCCGTATTGCCCCATACGAGTCGCTGAGCCCCATTGCTGAAGCTCCGTTGAGAGTACAAGCGGTGAGTGCTTCGTCGGGCCGGAGTCGCATCTTAATGCATCCAAGAGCCCACACGAAGCGCATGTCTCCCGAGGGTGATGAACCGGGATTGAAGTCGGATGCAAGGGCAACGGCAAGACCGGCATCTACCGCGGCTCTCGCGGGTGCATAAGGCATGCCGAGGAAGAAAGATGTTCCCGGAAGCATGGTAGCTATGGTATCGGAATTACGCAAGGCCTCAATCTCCGGCGCCTCCATACGTTCGAGATGATCGACTGAGAGTGCTCGGTGCGCGATGCCAACCTGTACTCCTCCACTGTTGGCGAGTTCATTGGCATGGATCTTAGGACGTATGCCATAACGGGCGGCTGCCGTGAGTATGCGGTCGGTTTCATCCGTGGTGAAGAAGCCTTCATCGCAGAAAACATCTACGTAATCTGCCAACCCCTGTGCAGCCACCGCCGGAATCATCTCCGAAATGATCATATCCACGTAGTCAGACTGACGGCCGGCATAAGCACGACCAACTGCATGAGCTCCGAGGAAAGTGATTTTCAACGGCACCGGGAGTTCATCGCGGAGACGGGCAGCCACACGAAGCATCTTTAGTTCGCTTTCGGTAGTAAGGCCGTAGCCGCTTTTAACTTCGATAGCACCGGTCCCTTTTGAAATCATATCGAGAGCTCTACTGCGTGCCTCACAGAGAAGTTCTTCTTCGGAAGCAGCCGCGAGGCGGTCGGCAGAGTTGAGGATACCTCCGCCGCGGCGGGCGATCTCCTCGTAAGATAGTCCGTTGATTTTGTCGAGAAACTCTCCGTCGCGGCTGCCCGCGTATATTATATGTGTGTGCGAATCGCAGAAAGCAGGAATGATGTGACCACCTCCTGCGTCAACGACTTCTTCGGATCCGAGGGCAGAAAGATCGATGTCGGCCATGGAGCCGTAGCCTGCTATAGTGCCGTCGTCACCGACGCGCAGCCATGCATCGCAAACCGGTGAAACCGATCCCATTTGAGAGCCGCAGAGGCGGTCGATACCCTCCCCTACGGCCATGTGGATCGCTCCTATGTTAATTACATACATGAGCTGACGAATTTTACCGACTCTTCGATGAGAGGCGACATTACGGTGTCGGAGTCGATGAAGGGTACAATCTTGCGGAACTCGTTGTGGAGCGATTCAACCCGCGGAGACGACTCTCCGGGGCGGCGGAAGTCGAGTGCCTGAGCGGCGGTGAAAAGCTCGATGCCGATGACGCGGGTTGTATTGTCGAGCACGCGAAGCAGCTTGGTTGCAGAATTGGCACCCATCGACACGTGATCTTCCTGCCCCTGAGAAGAGGGAATGGAGTCGCAACTTGTTGGCCAGCAAAGACCTTTCGACTGATTTACAATCGAGGCAGCAGCATACTGGGCAATCATAAATCCGCTGTTGAGACCCGGCTTGGCAACAAGGAAGGAGGGAAGGCCTCGGGTACCGCCGATGAGTTTATAGATACGTCGTTCGGAAATATTTGCGAGTTCTGAAAGCGCCACGCAAAGCGAGTCCATGGGCAATGCTATTGGCTCGCCATGGAAGTTACCCGCGGAAACGATAATATCAAGTTCGGGGAAAATGGTGGGATTGTCGGTAGGACTGTTGATTTCGTCCTCTATGATAGGGGCTACATAATTGATAGTGTCGAGGACAGCTCCGTGTACCTGAGGTATGCATCTGAACGAGTAAGGATCCTGCACATGCTCCTTGTGGCGCTGAATGAGCGTGCTACCGGCAAGAAGGGTACGCATGTCGGCAGCAACTTCGATCTGCCCGCGATGATGACGCACACGGTTTACTTCGTCGCCAAAGGGCTCAATACGGCCGTCGAAGGCTTCGAGCGACATGGCCGCCACGAGATTAGCGGTGTGGAAGAGGCGACGGGCACGATGCACGGCCCAAGTGGCATGCGCCGACATAAACTGTGTACCGTTGAGAAGTGCAAGTCCTTCTTTCGACATTAGAGAAATAGGCTCCCATCCTTTGAGGGCAAGGACGTCGGCAGCATCGCGTACTTCACCTTCAAACAGTACTTTCCCGAGCCCGATGAGGGGTAGGCACATGTTGGCGAGTGGTGCGAGATCGCCGGAGGCCCCGAGAGAACCCTGAGAGTGCACAACGGGAAGGATATCGTTGTTGAAGAAGTCGACAAGGCGCTGAACCGTAGCGAGCTGAACACCCGAATTGCCATAGCTGAGCGACTGGACTTTGAGCAGCAGCATCATCTTGACAATTTCAGGAGCAAGAGTCTCGCCTACTCCACAGGCATGGGATTTCACGAGGTTGCTCTGCAACTGCGAGAGATCGTCGGCATTAATGGAAATATTGCACAGCGAGCCGAATCCGGTAGTGATACCATAGAGCGGTTCATTGCAGGTCTTTATCTTTTCGTCGAGGAAGGTACGGCATTTTTCAATGCGCTCAACGGCATCGGCACCAAGTTCGATCTTCATACCTTCCGAAACAATCCGGCAGGCCTGATCAATGGTAAGGCTGTAGGGAGAGGTAGATATAGTGAATGTTTTCATGTCAATTATTAAGGGCATTATCAATTACAGAATCGTCGGCTGCATTTGGCAGTGTTACTTTAAGACCGGGAGTGCGGGCCATTTCTCTCTCAATAGCGTGCCGAGCACCTTCATTGCGTGCCCAAGAACGACGTGCGATGCCGTTGTTAACGTCCCACAGCAACATTGAAGAAATGCGACGGGCCGCTTCTTCGGATCCGTCGATTACCATTCCGAAGCCTCCGTTGATAACTTCACCCCAGCCTACTCCGCCGCCATTGTGGATCGAAACCCATGTAGCGCCGCGGAACGAGTCGCCGATAACGTTCTGCACCGCCATGTCGGCTGTGAACTGAGAGCCGTCGTAGATATTGGAAGTCTCGCGATAAGGGGAGTCGGTACCTGAGACGTCGTGGTGGTCACGCCCGAGGACAATAGGAGCCGAAATCTCACCGCGGGCAATGGCATCGTTGAAAGCGAGTGCTATTTTCGCGCGCCCTTCGGCATCGGCATAGAGAATACGGGCCTGAGAACCTACTACGAGGCGGTTACGTCCGGCTTCCTTGATCCAATGGATGTTGTCGGCGAGCTGTCCTTTGATTTCGTCCGGGGCTTCAGACATGATTTCCTCGAGGACTTTTGCCGCTATCTGATCGGTTTTCTCCAGATCGGCAGGATTGCAAGAGGTGCACACCCAGCGGAAAGGACCGAAGCCATAGTCGAAGAACAAGGGGCCCATGATGTCCTGAACATAAGAAGGATAGCGGAATTTTCCGTCGGGGAGCAAGACATCGGCACCGGCGCGAGCCGATTCGAGAAGGAAGGCGTTTCCGTAATCGAAGAAATACATTCCGTCGGCGGTCAGTTTATTGATTGCGGCCACCTGACGGCGCAGAGATTGCTGAACGTGCTCGCGGAATTTTTCAGGATCGTCGGCCATCATGGCTTTAGACTCTTCAAATGTGAGGCCTGCGGGATAATATCCACCGGCCCAAGGATTATGGAGAGAAGTCTGGTCGGAACCGAGCTCTACGTGGATTCCTTCTTCAGCAAGTTTTTCCCAAAGGTCCACGACATTGCCCTGATAAGCCAGAGAGACAGCCTGACGGCTGTCGCGCGCATCGAGAGCACGCTTAAGGAGAGCGTCGAGATCGATATATACTTCGTCGACCCAACCCTGCGAACGGCGCTTCTCTACTGCGTCGGGATTTATTTCGGCCACGATAGTGACGACTCCTGCGATGTTGCCAGCTTTAGGCTGAGCGCCCGACATTCCTCCGAGTCCTGCAGTGACAAAGAGCATGCCTCCAAGATCGGAACGACCGGGAGACAAGTGACGGCGTCCGGCATTGAGGACAGTGATAGTTGTGCCGTGAACAATACCCTGCGGGCCGATATACATGTACGATCCTGCCGTCATCTGACCATACTGGCTGACTCCGAGGGCGTTGAAGCGCTCCCAGTCGTCGGGCTTCGAATAGTTGGGAATGACCATACCGTTGGTAACCACCACGCGCGGAGCTCCCGGATGAGAAGGGAAGAGACCGAGGGGATGCCCGGAGTACATGACGAGAGTCTGATCGTCGGTCATCTCACTTAGATACTTCATGGTGAGAAGATACTGAGCCCAGTTCTGGAAGACAGCACCGTTGCCTCCATAAGTGATGAGTTCGTGGGGATGTTGAGCCACGGCCTTATCGAGATTGTTCTGGATCATCATCATGATAGCTGCGGCCTGTCGCGAGCGGGCAGGATATGCGTCGATCGGCCGTGCGTGCATTTCGTATGTAGGGCGGAAGCGGTACATATATATACGCCCGTAGCGACGTAGCTCGTCGGCAAACTCTGGAGCAAGCACAGCGTGATGCTTTTCGGGGAAATAACGGAGGGCGTTGCGCAGTGCGAGTCGCTCTTCTTCGGGGGTGAGTATCTTCTTACGCCGAGGTGCGTGATTGACAGTGGTGTCGTAAGGCTGAGGAGCGGGGAGCTCATCGGGAATACCGGCGCTGACGGCCCGGCGGAAAGCTTCGTCGGTCATGACTTTACTTTATGTGTTTGTTGACGATTTTCAAAATTTCGTTTTCGGCTTCCTCGGCGGCAGCCTCTATCTTGGCGGCCTTGTTCACGAGATCTTCGGCAGCCTTGCGGTCGGAAAGTCCAGCAGCATTGATCCTTACATTCAGACCGGCGCCACGGACAGCAGCGCGGGCTGCGAGTGCGCCCACTCCTGCATCACTGGCCGAAGCGGGATTGCCCTTTTCGGCAACTTCTTTAAGCACGGCAAAGGTTTCGTAAGCCGTAGCCATAGTGCGGAGTGGCACCTGGCATGCATAGAGCGTGGCAGCTTCCATAGCCTCGGCACGGGCTGCTTTTTCTGCGTCCGTTCCCTTCGGCATGCCGAAAACAGCCATGATCTTATTGAAAGCTTCGGTATCTTCGTCCACGAGGTGAAGGAGCTGCTCCATGAGCTGCTGCCCTAGCTCGGCGATGAGGGAAAATTCTTCCCAACGGTCATCCCAACCGGCTTTATGTGCCGAAAGATTGGCCACCATAGTGCCGAGAGCTGCGGCGAGCGAACCCATGTAGGCGGAAATCGATCCTCCGCCGGGAGCTGGCGACTCGGAAGCCGTCTCTTCTGCGAATCCGCGGCAAGTGAGGTCGACAAGTTTCTTGGTATCGGCCTGCTCTGCATCGAGCATGTATTCGATCACTTTTTCAGCAGGGTCGAAAGGTTTGAGTTCGTCGAGACCCATCGACTTTATGGCCATTCGCACTATCTCGTGCTCGGGGATGCCGCGCGAACGCTGCTGGCGGGAGAGGAAGAAGCGTCCGGCGTCGATCAGCGCACGCTTCGGTACGAGTCCGACTATTTCAGTCCCTGTTACGCGGATACCACGCTTACGGGCAGCCTCGCACACGGTATCGAAAGCTACATGAACTGGCGTAGTTGCAGAGTCGGTGATATTCATCGACACCTGAGCGATGCCGTATTCGTCGATATACCAGCCGATAGCCTTGGTGCCTTTAAGCAGACCGGGAATCATAACTGGTTTTCCGTTCTCATCGACAAGCGGCTTGCCAGTAAGTTTACCGCCTTCACGGGCAGGACGTCCTTTTTCGCGTACGTCGAAAGCTATGGCATTTGCACGGCGGGTAGAGGTGGTGTTGAGGTTGAAATTCACGGCGATAAGAAAATCGCGGGCGCCGACGGCGGTTGCGCCTGTGCGGGCTATAGCTTCGTCGAAGGGACGGTCGCCGAAATCGGCTCCCTCACCGGGCTTGCCAAGACGTTCGGGAAGGCCTTCATATTCGCCTTTACGGCAAACGGCCAGATTCTTGCGAGCAGGAGTGAAAGCAGCGGCTTCGTAGCTGAAAACGGGAATACCGAGTTCGTCGGCAATTCGCTTACCAAGCTTGCGCGCCAGTTCGGCACATTCTTCGAGAGTAATACCGGAAACCGGTACAAGAGGGAGGACGTCGGTAGCTCCCATGCGAGGATGAGCTCCGTGATGCTTACTCATGTCGATGAGTTCGGCAGCCTTCTTCACCGAGCGGAAAGCCGCTTCGAGGACAGCGTCGGGTTCTCCTACGAAAGTCACTACAGTACGGTTGGTAGCTTCACCGGGGTCTACATCAAGCAACTTTACTCCTTCAACACTTTCAATTGCGTCGGTGATACTTTTGATTATTTGTTTGTCGCGTCCTTCACTGAAATTCGGCACGCATTCTATGAGTCGTTTTTCCATTTGATTTAGGATTAGCTGTATCGCACACAAAAATACGCAATTTTTTCGGGATTAGCCTTATCACAAATGAATAAATGGGAATAAAAATTTAATCGGCTATGCCCGAAAGGACACAGCCGACAGAAAAAGAGCGGCAAACGAGGCTCGAACTCGCGACCCTCAGCTTGGGAAGCTGATGCTCTACCAACTGAGCTACTGCCGCATAACGCGGTGCAAAGGTAAGCATAATTTCCGATTTGTCAAGAGCCGGAGGGCACTTTTTTCGATAAACGACGTAACAAATTCGATTTTTTGACGTTATCTCTAATGATATGCGCGGAGAAATTTGCCCGCTATCAGATTTTTTTGTAATTTTGCACGCTCTTTGCACAGAATAGAAAGGTTCAGATAAAACACATGAGACAACTAAAAATCACCAAGTCGATTACCAACCGCGAAAGCGCATCGCTCGACAAGTACCTCCAGGAAATCGGACGAGAAGAACTTATTTCGGTAGAGGAGGAAGTAGAGCTTGCCCAGCGTATCCGCCAAGGCGACCAAGCTGCGCTTGAGAAACTCACGCGAGCCAATCTTCGCTTCGTAGTGTCTGTAGCCAAGCAATATCAGAATCAGGGTCTTTCGCTCCCCGACCTTATCAACGAGGGCAACCTCGGCTTGATCAAGGCAGCGCGGAAATTTGATGAGACCCGAGGATTCAAATTCATTTCATACGCCGTGTGGTGGATCCGCCAGTCGATTCTCCAGGCTCTTGCTGAGCAGAGCCGTATCGTACGTCTCCCTCTGAATCAGGTTGGCTCACTCAACAAGATCGGCAAAGCACTCTCTAAATTCGAGCAGGAGAACGAGCGTCGCCCGTCGCCGGAAGCACTTGCCGAGCAGCTCGATGTACCCGTGGAAAAGATTGCCGATACCCTTAAGGTGTCGGGTCGCCACGTTTCTGTGGACGCACCTTTTGTAGAAGGCGAGGACAACAGCCTGCTCGACGTGCTCACCAACGATGACAGCCCCATGGCGGACGCAGCCCTCAATCAGGAATCGCTTTCCAACGAAGTGGAACGCGCTCTCCGTCAGCTCCATGAAAGAGAAAGAGAGATCCTGAAGATGTTCTTCGGCATCGGCTGTCAGGAAATGACACTTGAGGAAATCGGTGCTAAATTTGATCTTACACGCGAACGCGTGCGCCAGATCAAGG
>CAYYQS010000014.1:0-24616 GCA_964472555.1 uncultured Bacteroides sp. | reverse complement strand
GGTCTCGGGCTTAGCGGGTGGGTCGGCAGACATAAATAATTAGCGTTTACTTACGCTCTTCCTTGACAATTGGAAACTTCGCAACTTTCTTATCTCAGTGGGGATTGAAGCAATAGTAGATGCCTTGTGGATATGTACATTTCACCGATTGTGGTGCGTGAGCATCACGCATCGGTGTTTAGTCATATTCTGCGTGAGGCTTCTGCGGTTGCTCGTTCAACTGAGATGGGCAATGCGAAGGCCTCCAATTGTGGAACGAGCAACGAGTATGGCTCTCACGCTTTTTTTGGGTTTCTTTAAAGTCAGAATCTGAAACTCTATCCCGTTTTTTCATTCCTGAGAGCGGACTGACATCCATTCATTATTAAATGAGCTGATAATGAAGGGATGAAGTAACATCTTCAGCTCTCATAGTATTATGAAAAAACTCAAATTATTCCTTACACTTTTCGTATGCATCTCGGCAATGTGCCTAACCACCGCGTGCAGTAGCGACGACGACGAAAAGCAGCTCAGCGATCCCGCAAGCCGCATCGCCGGCACCTATGTTGGGTCGGGTCAGTTAGAGCTCGTCGGTCTGTCGGGAATGCCCCTCGAAGAATATCAGGGCATGAAAATCAACGTTACCAAAAGCTCCAATGAATTCGTCATCCTCACACCCGTAACAGCCGACGGATCGCCCTTCTTCTCGGGCGGCAGCGGCGACGTATTCCAGATTACCCAGACTGTCGGTGGCGACTACCTCCTCACCAGCAACAATACTCCTAATGCCCGCGTAACTATCAAATCCAAAACGCTTTCCTTCTACTATCCCTATGTCAGTGTCGGTGGCGAGAGCGGTTACGCCTTGAGCTTTACAGGTGAAAAACAATAAATTACGCTAAATCCCTTAAGGTAACGGAGGTATGGTTTAACCAAACTGTACCTCCACCTTTATCATACTCTTATGCACCGTATACGGCTTCTAATCATTCTTTCGTTATTTTCCTTCGCAAGAACTCTCGCAGTTCCCGCCCGGCCCGGGATTACAGAGTTTGTGCAGCCCGACAGTACCGTTGTGTCGGTTAAGATATATGGGGATGAAAAATTCCACTACTACCTCTCTGCCGACGATTATACCCTCATCGCCAAAGCCGATACACTATTTTTCGCCGAACCGGGCACCGGCGATACACTCATTGCTACGCCATTCATAGCCGCCGATAAGGAGAATCGGTCGGAAACTTGCAAGGAGTATCTCAAGTCCATTGACCGTGCCAAAGTCATGGGCAATCTCAAACGACAATCGGAGAAAATGCTGAAACGGTTCAACCGTATCCGCGAAGATGCCGGTATAGGATTATTTCCCGATGCTTCTTTCCCCACCGTCGGCTCTACAAAAGCTCTCGTACTGTTAGTAGCCTTTCAAGACATTAAATTCAGCACCGACTACGATGCGGAAGACTATTTCAGACGCATGCTCAATCAGCCGGGCTTCTCCGACCTCGGTGCCTACGGGTCGGCTGCTGATTATTTCCGGGAAAATTCGTGTGGGGCATTCGCTCCTGAATTTGACGTCATTGGCCCTATTACATTATCAAGACCCGAAGCTTTCTATGGAATAAATGGGCTTGATGTGATCGACCGGAATGCCGGGTTAATGGTAGTAGATGCATGCAAAATGATCGATCATGAAATAGACTTCAGCCAATACGACTGTGATGACGACGGATATATCGACAACGTATTCGTGTTCTATGCCGGTAAAGGAGAAGCATCCGGGGGCGACCCTCTTACTATTTGGCCTCATTCGTCCGATGTTAAATACTTTACCGATGAAAACGTAATATTAGACGGAAAGATTTTGGGGAGATACGCCTGTTCTAATGAAATACAGAACAATCAGCCTGACGGAATAGGAACTTTCGTCCATGAATTCGCCCATGTAATGGGGCTGCCTGATCTGTATGCCACATCTTACACCGACGCGTTTACTCCGGGAAGCTGGGATGTGATGGACTATGGTTCGTACAACAACAATAGCCGCACGCCTCCACTGATGTCATCGTTCGAACGTCATGCGCTTGGGTGGACTATACCCGCAGAAACCTCATCGCGACGGTTGGTGATTCCCGCCTTGGGAGAAAATCACTCAGGCGTGGTATACTCTGTAACTGACAATGAACGATATTACCTCGAGACAAGAATACAACATGGCTGGGATGAATATATTCCTGCCGAGGGAATGCTCATATGGCATGTGAATTACTCACCTGCGGTATGGAGCAGGAATACCGTCAACAATTCGCCCGATCAACAATATGTAGACATAATCGAGGCAGACAGGACTCTGGGCGAGAATTCTCGTACCGGCGATTGCTTTCCGGGCGCGTCAGGGGTTAAATCTGTCGATGCAGATTCTCACCCCGATCTTGCTACATGGGCCGACTCTGCAAGTCCTTTCAGCTTGACGGAGATTAGTTTCGACGGCAACAGGGTCTCTGCCATATTCTCTGCCGGGTCGGAAAGTTTTGGACTTGATGCACCGCAACTGAATGAAGATATTCAGACTACCTCCACTTCTTTCCGCATCAGTTGGTCGGAAGTCGAAGGAGCCGAAGCCTATGAGATAGACGTCCGACAAGTAAAGGAAAACCAGATGTTTGAGGAAAATATCAATTTTGACTCCGGTTCTTCAGGACTGCCACCCGAATGGGACGTTAAACTCGGCTTCACGTCCACCGACATTCTTAATCCCGAAGATTCCTCGCCTATGCTTATGTTCCTTCAGAACGGAGGAATCATCACATCTCCCGAATTTGAATCGGCTATTTCAGCTATCGAATTCTCCGTCATGGCCGCAGGACGGCTTGAGCGCCAACCTTTCGTCGAAGTATATATTCCCGACGGTGACACGTGGACTCTTCTCGACAGAAAAATACTGACAGTAAACGAGTCTTTGACTCATCTCTCTTACTGTTTTGACAAAGATGAAGTCAGGCGCTTCCGCCTTAGATTCGGAGGAGAACAAGGAGTGAAGATTTTTTGTGATAACCTTAACATCTCCTATCCTGTTGCATCTCTGGAAGTGCCCGTCAGAGGATTTCCAATATCCGACTATCGGTATGCGTGGATAGATATCACCGGTCTTATGCCTGCAACCACATATTCCGTCAGTATCCAGGCCACAGGATATGGAGCGCGCTCCGAGATAACCTCAATTCAACTGACCACTGCAGAATCCGCATCTGTTCAAAACCTCACCGCAGATCACCCTTTCACAGTCTATGGCGAGGGCAGTTCCTTAATGCTCATTGCAGAGAAGGAGGCCGATGCCGAAATAATCAGCATCGACGGACGAATCCTGCAAAAAAGTCATCTGTATCGAGGGGTGAATAATCTCGATATCCGGCACAGAGGAATAATCTTTATAAAAGTAGATGATAGAATATTCAAGGCTTCGAACAACCAATAATATCTAATATCATCAGCAGTGTACAGGGTAGCCGACTAACGAGGCTCGGGGTTATCCTGCACCAATCGAACAAAAGAGCCTCATTTTTTACATGATGAAAAAGACAGCAATTCTATTGTCTTTGGCCGTAGCTCTCGGCCTTAGCTCCTGCAGCTCCGTAAAGCACACCGCTGCTACAGCCGAAGTCAACACTACAGTCATTAGCCGCGCTTCTGCCGATCTCCAGGTATCTCAGAAAAAGATATCGTATACCATGCGCCCCACTCGCCCTCAGCGCCGGTGTGGTGAAAAAGCCGTGATCGAATCTGCTGTAGCAGCCGCTCTCAAAGAAAATGGAAACGCCGACGTACTCGTGGCAATGCAGTACGAAATCAAGAAAACAAAAAATTTCTTCGGCAAGAAAAGCATTAAGTACGTTCTCGTAGAAGGATATCCTGCCACTTATACAAATATCACGCCTCTCGAACCGTGCCCTAAGCCGGAGAAATAACTTCCAAAGAACTACTCCTATGAAAATGAGATATTTTGTCTTAATCGCCGCCCTGATGTGTCTCTGCTCTTCGTGCTCGTCAGTACGCCATACCGCTGATATAGCCTCGGTAGAGACACGCATAGTGAGCCTCACTGTGGCCGATATGGACGTTAGGCCGGAAAAGGCATCATGCACCACGTCATGGCCTTATAATCCTTTCGTGAGGATATCTGTAGAGCGAGAAAAAACAAATACTGAAGCTCGCCTTCTGAAGGAAACCGAATGCGATGTGATAATAGAACCTCAATATATTATCACGAAACGAGGTTTCCTACGAGGAGGCTCGGTAACAGTCACAGGATATCCAGCGAAATACACCAACTTCCACAAGATGACCCCCGAAGAAAGTGTGATTTTCAGAAACATCGGCGATCAGCCGAAGAAGGAAAAGAAAAAACGCTGGTTATTCTTCTAATAAGCGACCAGATAAGAAACTATACAGCGGCAAATTTACAAATACTTTGCCGCTGTATTTTTTCAGATTTTCATAATCAAACCCGACGACATGCTTCCAGATAACATCTGGCAACAACAAAATCATGCCGCCCCCGTCGTCAACCAACGGTAGAAGCGGTCGGCAGGGCCGATATCAGTCCCTCAAATTCACAAAAGGATGCTACTTTTACGCTACTCCTTTAGTAATCGGGGAGTATCAAGAATGGTGCTGGGAAGATTGAATTTCTGATTATCGGGCAGTTCATCGGCAGGGCGACCTGCTCCCTTCTTCATCATGGCAAGGAGCTCGGGTAAGTGCTTCTGGTACACCTGACGCGGACTCGCCTGGTGCTTTTTGCACAGTGAGGCGGCCATACCTACAACCTCGCCCATCATGCCGGTGGTACGCATAACACGCACAGTGCCAAGTGCTACGTGGGTGACACTGATGTTGCGACCTGCCATAAAGAGGTTGTCGACATTGCGTGAGTATAGGCAGCGATAAGGAACTGCGTAGGGATGAAGGAAGACGTGGCTTGTAGAGGCTATGAACTCCTGGCCGGGAAACTTCTCGCTGTTCTCAGGATCCGGAAAGTGGAGGTCGAGGCTCCAGGTCGTTGCGAAGGAACCATCCTCGTGGAATACCCCCTTGTCGATATCGTCCTGCTTGAGGATGTAGTCGCCCAGAAGGCGACGCGACTCGCGCTTACCGGCAATGTACCCAACCCATTCCAAGGAACGGTTGCGATACTCTTCGTTATCGGCAAGGTGATTTTTGAGGAAACTCCAGTTGGCGAAAATTACCAGCATACCGTAGTCGCGGATAGTTTCGGCCTCGGCAATCTGGTCGCGGTTCATGCCGGTTTCCCACGTCCACTCGCCCATGGTTACGCGCTCGCAGTTATCGCTGTTGAACTCGATGCCATAGTTGAACTCCGGGAAGTGCGTCGGCTTCTTATCATTGGACGTGTACCACTGTATCGACGCACCCATCGTCATGCTGTCCGGCTCCAAAGGCGCAAGCGACTCGTTGTACTGGGCACGGCCTTCGCGACCGCTTACGTAGTCAGCCCCGGCAAGAACGCCAATGGTACCATCGCCGGTGCAGTCGCTGAACAAGGGTGCCCGGAGTATGATTTCGTCGTTATTTTCGATGCCTTGAATGGTTACGGAGGTAATCCTGCTGCCGTCAGTGGCGACATCTGTCGCGCGGTAGCTGGGGTAGAGAACAACACGCTGCTCCGCAACGATGAAGGAGTCTTTCTTGGCATCCTCGTAGTAGTGGGCAGGTTTGGCATTGCCCTCGCGGAAGTGGCCAAACTCGCGTATCATACGGCCAAGGCCCTCGTTACGACCTATTTCCACGTAGCCACCCAGATGCACGCGCACCTCAGAGCTGTTATTACCACCCAAGACGGGGCGGTCGTTGACAAGTGCAACGTCGAGGCCGTTACGTGCAGCGCTTACGGCAGCACACATACCGGCGATGCCGCCGCCGACAACTACAAGATCATAGTCCTTGACGGCAACCGTCGCCGTATCCATGCCCAAGGCGTGACGGCGCATAGCGCTAAGCTCGCTGCCGTCATCGGGCAGTTTGAGGTCCTTGTCGGTTGTCAGGACGATCGCATCGCAGCGACCGTTGAAACCCGTAAGGTCGTGCAAGGCAAGCGTCTGGCGGCCCGCTTTGAGCGAAACCTCGCCTGCGCGTTGCCATTCCCAGCGGTCGCCCTTGGTGCCGACGGCCTCTTTTAGGGTTTTGCCGCCGACCTTTATCTGAAACTTACCGGGGCCCTCGGCTTTGGACCAGGGCGAAGTCCAGTTGAAGGTACGCACGTACACGGTGTACTTGCCGCTTTCGGGGACGTCAATCTCAGTGACGGCGTCGCTGACGGGTTTGCCCAGACCATGAGCCATCAGGTATGGCGAGCCCATGAGGTCCATAAATTGCTGGTCAAGCACCCAGCCACCCTTATCGGCGAAAGACTCGGCCTCGACCCAGACGTCGGCTGCGGATGCACACTGCAGTGCCATAAACGTCAGCACGAATGCTGTCAGTTGTCTTGTGAGTTTTTTTCATTAATCTCGCTATCAGGTACAACGGAATGATCTTCATAACTATTGCACCCCCGTCGGCAGCCAGCGGTAGAGGCGGTCGGCAGGGCGGATTTTGGCAGGCACGGCTATAGAGAAGGCATCGCCCTTCACAGCCTTGGGCACGCTCTTACCTCCTACACGGATGTCTTCCACAGTAATGATCAGTGCGCCGGTAGTAGGTCCGGTGATAACTACTTCATCGCCCACACACAGCTCCTGAGCCTCCATGAGGAACTCTCCCACACCTAAGCGTGAGAAGTATTTCACCCCCTTGGCCACATACTGCTTCACGCGCGTCGCCGACGAGCCGTATTTGGCCGACCATTCGCCCAGGCGCTGGCCGAGATAGTAGCCGTCCCAGAAACCGCGGTTGAAGATCTTTGCCAGCCGGGCATCCCACTCTGCCACTTTGGCGGCATCGTAGGTGCCGTTGCATATAGCCTCTATAGCCTCGCTGTAGCAGCGTACGGCAATATCCACATATTCAGGCCCGCGGGCGCGGCCCTCGATCTTGAAGACGGTCACTCCGGCGTCTATCATGCGGTCGAGGAAGTGGATGGTCTTGAGATCCTTGGGCGACATGATGTATTTGTTCTCTACCGTGAGTTCATCGCCTGTCTCGAGGTCGGTCACACCATAGCTTCGGCGGCATATCTGTGTGCAGGCGCCACGGTTTGCACTCGAATTCATCTCGTGAAGCGAGAGATAGCACTTGCCCGACACGGCCATGCACAGCGCGCCGTGGCAGAACATCTCAAGAGCCACAGGCTTTCCCTTCGGGCCTGTGATACCCTCTGCCTTGATCGCATCTGAAATAGCCTTTACCTGGTCGAGATTGAGTTCGCGTGCAAGCACCATTACATCGGCAAAAGCTGAGTAGAAGCGTACAGCCTCGATATTGGAGATATTGCACTGTGTGGATATGTGCACCTCCACTCCATGACGGCGGCATGCAGCTATGGCTGCGATATCGGAGGCTATCACGGCGGTGACGCCCGCCTCGGCGGCAGCGGCGACTATGGCATCGACTTTCGGCAGCTCGGAGTCGTACACTATGGTGTTGACGGTAAGATAGGTACGCACACCTTTGGCAGAGCACTGCTCCACAATGGCACGGAGATCGTCGAGGGTGAAATTGGCGCTCGAGCGCGAACGCATATTGAGGCCTTCAACGCCGAAATACACCGCATCGGCACCGGCGTTGAGAGCGGCCGTGAGAGATTCATAGCTCCCCACCGGGGCCATGATTTCGAAATCACTTCGTTTCATCTGGGCTACAAGGCTATACGAGTATAGCGGCGCTGCATCGCTGCGGGCGCCGCTACTATGGGTTTAACTGATATATCGGATTATTCCTCAACACCTGCAGCTGCGGGCATTTCAGCCTCGGCTGCTTCGGTTGCCTCTACTTCTACGGGAAGAGTGGCGGGAGTGTCGAACTGACCTGCGGGAATCTCAACGGCAGCGGGAGCGGCAGCCTGCTGAGTGCGGATCTGGGCTGCGCCGTTGGAGCGCGGCATGGTGAAGGCTGAGATGATAGAAAGTACAGCCAGAAGGCTCACCAGAGTCCAGGTTGCTTTTTCGAGGAAGCTGTTGGTCTGACGGACACCCATCACTGTGCCTGCTCCGCCGAACTGCGAGGAAAGACCTCCGCCTTTGGATTTCTGGATGAGCACGATGCCGATGAGAAGAACAGCTACGATCACTGTGAGTACGATAATTACTGCGTGCATACTATATTATAGCTTATTTTTCTGATGCGTCTCCGGGCTCGAGAGAGTCCAGCTGACGCCGGTTTATAATCAATTTTTGCAAGAACCGCAATTGGTCTGCAAAGTAAACACTTTTTTTTGGAAATTTCAAATTTAAACCCGATATAATTTCGTAAGCCTTCTCATATCTGCCACGTTTTATGAAAATTTTGGCAAGACTCTCGCTCAGGAGCGAATCGTCGGAAGGTTCGGGGCGCTCCACGGGCTTTACTTCGGCCGGAGGCTCGGGTTCTGCTTCCGGCAGCAGTTCGGGAGGATTGGCGGCAGGATGTCGGCTGCGGATAAAAGCGTTGATGCGCTCGTCGCGGCTGCCGGGCTCGTCGGCGCCCTCCGGCGGGAGATTCTCCTGCTCCTCGCGGGCGAGCATCTCGGCATAGTCGGGTGCCGGATTGAATATCATCCGTTCGAGCAGCGCCTCCTCTTCGGGAGTGCACGAACCGTAGGTGCTCAGGAAGGTGTCGATCACATTTGTGGTCTTCATGGCCTCGGGAGCCTCGGGCGCAGGATAGAAATTTGCCCACTCGTCGCCGTGGGCGGCAAAAGCCAGTGTGCGCGGATCGGAACTGAGAAGGGCAACCTTACTTCTGAGCGCGGCCACAGTCTCGGCCGGAAGCGCGGGGCAGTGGCGCAGCAGAAGCACCGCTGCAACGACGCTCTGTGGCTGAGCCTTGTCGAGCTCCAGAAGTGCCTCGACATCGGCAGCGGGCAGTTCGGCACCGTCGGGAAGACCGCACAGGCGAGTTAGAAGTTGCTCTTGACTGTTGATATCCATGACATTACCAGTTGCCGAGTGTGGCGTTGAAGATTAGTTCGACAAGCTCTTTGGATATTTCCTCGCAGAGCTGATCCTGCACGTCGGTAAGCATCTCCGACGAAGGGAAGTCGCGATAGGCGCTGAACGACTGGTCGATATCCTTATTCTCCTCCTTATTGTCGATATACTTCACACGCACCGTTATGGTAAGACGGGTCATCGAGCCGTATCCGTCTTCCGTCACAGCCTGCGGGGAGAGTGAGTAGCCGGTGATCTCGCCCTCGATTTCGAGGTCGGAAGGGCCGTCGGTGGTCTGCAGGCGGGTGTTTTTGGATATATAGTTGAGGAGCTCGTTTTCAAAAGTCTGCTGCAGCGGCGGATACACCAATGCCGCACGGATAGGGAACTCCGACACCCGCACGGTCTTGTAAATATTATAGTCGAGCGCGGCGCCGTTCATCGTAATGGTTATACGGCATGCTGCCAGCACTATAAGCACGGCAAACATAGCTCCGGCAAGGAGTGCTGAGTGTCTATTCGAGGCCATATTCCTTTATTTTACGGTAGAGAGTGCGCTCGGAAATATGGAGCTCCGCGGCAGCAGCCTTACGGTGTCCGCCGTTGCGCTCGAGCGAGCGGCGTATCATCTCCCGCTCATTTTCCTGCAGTGTTGCCGGAGCTTCGGTCACCTCCGAATAGTTCACCTCGCTGCAAGGCGGCCGGTCGTCGTCGGGTGCCGCTGTGGCACGGGAGGCATCAGCTACCGGGGTGTGGATAATCAGCGATGTCGGCAGAGCTTTCTCAGTGCTCTCGGAGCCGAAAATCGAGGTTGGGCGCTCAGCGCTGTCGATGCGTTTCTGAAGATCATCGATGCGTTCCCTAAGCCTGAAGATCATACTCAGCAGCATCTCCCTCTCCCGCTCGTAGGAGTGGGAACCAGACTGCGACGTGGCAGGGATATAGCTCGACGAAATCTCCGGGAGATAACCCTGAAGTATAGTCTCCGTCACTTCATTGCCTGCCTCGAATAGAGCCACCTGCTCCACCACGTTCTTGAGCTGACGCACATTGCCCGGCCAGCGATAGTGGCGCATGGCATCCTCGGCGGCGGCATCGAAGCGGATGGGCGGCATACGGTATCTTTCGGCGAAATCAGAAGCGAACTTATGGGCGAGCAGACGCACATCGTTGCCTCTGTCGCGCAGAGGCGGTATATGAATCTGCACCGTGGAAAGACGGTAGAAGAGATCCTCGCGGAAGCGCCCCTCGGCAACCGCACGGGGCAGGTCGACATTCGTAGCAGCCACGATGCGGATATTGGTCTTCTGCACCGTCGACGAGCCCACCTTGATATATTCGCCGCTTTCGAGCACACGGAGCAGACGCGCCTGGGTGGTAAGCGGCAGCTCGGCAACCTCATCGAGAAAAATCGTGCCGCCGTTGGCCTCCTCGAAGTAGCCTTTGCGCGAGTCGACCGCACCGGTAAAAGCGCCCTTCTCATGCCCGAAAAGCTCCGAATCGATAGTGCCTTCGGGGATAGCGCCGCAGTTCACGGCTATATACTTTGCATGCTTGCGGGCGCTGTAGGCATGAATGATCTGAGGAAAAAACTCCTTGCCCGTACCGCTCTCGCCGGTGACGAGAACCGACAGGTCGATAGGAGCCACACGGATAGCACGCTCCACGGCAGCAAGCAGCGACGGTGCGTTGCCGATGATACCGAATCGCTGCTTTGCCTGCTGAACCTGAGGCGGAAAAGTGGATATGGTAGTAGTGGTCGACATGGGTGCTAATGGAATCGGAAAACAAAATTACAAAATTTTTTGCTAACTTTGTGGGCAGATGACGTGTTTTATAAAGGAAACAGAAATAATTCAAACTATGGAAACTACCCGTCAAGCTAAAATATCGCGTCTGCTGCAGAAAGAACTCAGTGAAATCTTCCGTCAGCAGACCGCCAAGACCCACGGCGTGATCGTGTCGGTAAGCGCTGTCCGTGTCACCCCCGACCTCTCTATCGCCAAAGCATACCTCTCCGTTTTCCCCTCCGACAAAGCCCCGGAGATGATAGAGAGCATCAAGGCTTCTGCCAAAACAATACGATATGAACTGGCACAGAAAGTGCGCTTCCAGCTCCGCAAATGCCCCGAGCTGCAGTTCTATCTCGACGACTCGCTCGACTACCTCGAGAACATCGACTCCCTGCTCAAGCAGTGATTCTAAGGGTCGCGCTCCGCTACCTTGTGGCGCGTAAGTCGCACAAGGCCGTCAACGTCATCGCCCGTGTTTCCATTGCCGGAGTCGCCGTAGCCACGGCGGCTATCATGGTAGTGCTCTCGGTGTTCAACGGCTTCTCGAGCCTCGCCGAAGGGCACCTCTCGGCCATAGACCCCGACATCCGCATCAGTCCCGCTCAAGGTAAGGTGATAAGCGCGGCCGACAGCCTCGCCGAAGCTATCGAAGCTATGCCCGAAGTGGCGGCCGCCATGCCCGTGCTCACCGAGAGAGCACTGCTTACCACCGACGGAGCCCAGATGCCCGTGATAGCCAAAGGCGTCGACCCGTCGAGAATCGCCGGAGTTGTCGACCTCGACCGCCTCATAATCGACGGACTCTACACACCCCTCAACGGCCTGCCCGACAGCATTCCGGGCACACAGCTCTCCGTAGGTGTGGCCATGAACACCGGCCTCCGGCCCTCACCCTACGCCGCCGCCGAGCTCTTCGTGCCGCGACGCACCGGCCGTATCAACCCCGCCAATCCAGCCGGAGCATACCGGAGGCTGCAGCTCGCAGTCTCCGGAGTTTTCCGCGTCGACCAACCCGAATACGACTCCGACCACATCTTCGTGCCGCTCGACGAATTCCGTCGCCTCCTCGAATACACGGCGGACGAAGCCTCATCGCTCGAGCTCTCGCTCGCTCCAGGTGTCAGCGCCTCAAAATTCGCCCCTCGCCTTTCCGCGATGCTCGGAGAGGGCTACCTCATCCAGGACCGCCACGAGCAGCAGGCTGAGACCTACCGCATGATCGCCGTCGAAAAGTGGGTGACATTCCTCATGCTCGTATTCATCCTCATCATCGCCTCGTTCAACATCGTCTCCACCCTCAGCCTGATGATCATCGAGAAGCGCACCGACATGGCCACACTCCGCGCACTTGGCGCCACACGCCGCTCCGTCCGCTCAATCTTTGCCCTCGAAGGCTGGCTCATCACCGCCGCCGGTGGCATAGCAGGTACCGTGGCAGGCCTCGTCCTCGCCCTCGTTCAGGAGCACTTCGGCCTCATCCGTCTCGGCGCCGACCCCACGGCACTCACTATCGACGTCTACCCCGTAGAAGTCCACGCCTCCGACGCCCTGCTCGTCGTAGCCACAGTATTTGCCGTAGGCGCCCTAATATCACTCGTATCCCTATTTTTCACCAAGAAAACGGAATAATGCAGACAGTACTCTTCCACAGCACCATATTCGGCCCCATACACTCCCGCCGACTCGGATCATCGCTCGGCATCAACCTCATGCCCGACGACGGCAAGATATGCTCATTCGACTGCCTTTACTGCGAAGCCGGATACAACGCCCAGGGTCCCGGTTCGTCAGGACTACCCTCTCGCCAGAAAGTAGCTTACGAACTCGAGGCAAAGCTCCGTCTGCTCAAGGATGAAAACCTTCCGCTCGACGTAATCACATTCTCAGGCAACGGAGAGCCCACCCTACACCCCGAATTCGGCCACATCATCGACGACACAATCGCTCTCCGCGACAAATACTTCCCCAACGTCAAGATAAGCGTACTCACAAACTCCACACGCCTCGACCACCCCTCGGTGGCCGACGCTCTCGCAAAAGTCGACAACAACATCCTCAAGATCGACAGCGCCAATCCCGACACCGTCCGCCTCATCGACCGCCCCAACACCGCCTACGATCTCGATAAAGTCGCACGACAGATAGCATCCTTCGGCAAGCAGGCCATTATCCAGACAATGCTCTGCCGCGGAGAGCACAACGGTACTAAAATCGACAACACCACCCCCGAAGAAATCGACGCCCTCATCGACCTCTACAAGCGCATAAATCCCGGCAGCATAATGATCTACACTATCGACCGCCCCACGCCCGAAGTAAACCTCCGCCGCGTGCCCCGCCAGGAGCTCGACGCCATAGCACGGAAGATCACCGACGCTACCGGCCTCTCGGTTCAGGTAAGCGGCTGACAGGCACTCAACCAAAACCGCCGGACGCGCGTTATACACATGTAAACACATTCGTCACACATGCCCGATCACCAGCCCTCACCCACCGTCCAGCATATCATCCTCGCCGTCCGCCTCATAGTCCTCGCGGGCGCCGGATTACTCGTAGGCATCGCAAGCTACGACACCTTCCGCAGCCATTCCTTCGTCGGAAGCCAGTTCTACGAGCGCATGCAGCTGTGGATATGCTCCGTATTCTTTGCCGACCTTCTCATCGAATGGATTCTCGCCACCGACAGGAGCCGATACTTCCGCACACACATCGTATTCATCCTCCTCTGCATCCCCTACGTAGCCGTATTCCGCTATCTCCAGTTCAATCCGGGGCCCGAATGGAACTTCCTGCTCGCACTCGTGCCCGTACTGCGTGCCGCATTCGTGCTCGCTGCCGTGCTCACAGCATTCAACGCCGGGCGCGCCAACAGCCTCTTCAGCGCCTACATCGTGCTGCTCCTATTCATATTATATATATGCAGCATGATGTTCTTCGTCGCCGAGAGCGGAGTCAACCCCGAAGTCCACAGCTATCGCTCGGCATTCTACTGGGCAGTGATGTCGATGAGCACCACCGGCAGCCAGATTTCCGAGTACACCGAAGTAGGAAAAGCCCTGGCCGCTGTGCTCTCGGCCATGGGCCTTATCCTTTTTCCCGTCTTCACTATCTACGTGTCGAACGCCATTTCAGGCCGCGACAGCCAGACCGACGCCTCCGATCACTCGTAGCGGTAGTCGCCAAGCGAATCCTGCAGCTTCTTGCGCGCCATGAAGATTCGGCTCTTCACCGTGCCGAGCGGCAGATGCATCTTCTCGGCGATCTCTGCATAGTGATAGCCTGAGATGTAGAGCGTGAACGGCTCGCGCAGCTCAGAGGCGATATGATTGATCGCCGACCGGATTTCCTTCTCCGCTACCGAGCCCTCGGGACTCTCGAGCGCCGACTCCTGCGAGAGATTCAGCATATACTGATCGTCGCTCTGGTCGACGATAATGGTAGTGCGGCTCTGACGGCGGTATTTATTAATGAAGAGATTGCGCATGATAGTGAACACCCACCCCTTGAAATTGACATTCTCAACATATTTATCTTCATTGTCGAGAGCCTTAAGAGTAGTGTCCTGAAGAAGATCGTATGCATCATCGCGGTCGGAAGTAAGAGTATAGGCAAAGTTCAGCAGATTGCGCTGTACCGACAGTAACTTTGCCTGAAAAGTGGAGCTTCCCATAGTGTTGTTGTTTTAGTTGGAACTTGAATCACAGGTTATTATATGACTATATAACAATCCTCCAGCCGATATTCCCGCTCCATTAAGCTTTTTTGAGATTATTGGCTCCAAGAGCAAAAAAATCCTCCCAGGCGAACTATCGTCAGGCTACGTTTGTTCTAAAGGCAGTCAAACGAAAACACACAGAAACAATAAAAACTACTACAAATATGGCTACTACAAAAAGTATCAAAGGTACACGTACCGAACATAACCTCCTCGCATCATTCGCCGGTGAAAGCCAGGCACGCGCCCGCTACACCCTCTTCGCTCAGAAAGCTAAAGAAGAAGGCTACGAGCAGATTGCAGCTATCTTCCTCGCCACTGCCGAGCAGGAACTCAGCCACGCTAAGCAGTTCTTCAGCCTCCTCGAAGGCGGCACAGTAGAAATCACCGCAGCATACCCCGCAGGAGTAGTAGCCGACACCAAGACAAACCTCGCCGAAGCCGCCGCCGGTGAACGCGAAGAATGGGGCGACCTCTACGACAGCTTCGCCAAGACAGCTCAGGAAGAAGGATTCCCCCAGATCGCAAACCTCTACAAGCTCATCGCAGGCGTCGAGAAGATGCACGAAGCACGCTACCTCCGACTCCTCGAGCGCCTCGAGAACGGCACCGAATTCGAATCCGAAGAACCCATCGAATGGTACTGCCGTCAGTGCGGTTTCACTATCACCGCCAAGGCCGCTCCTAAGCGTTGCCCCGTATGCGGACGCGACCAGGCCTGGTTCGAACGCTTCCCCGACAACTTCTGATCTGTAATCTCACTCTACAGCATATCATACTTACAACCGAATTTTTTTGAATTCCCGCTCCGGAAGAAAAGATTCTCCGGAGCGGGAATTACATTTCAACGGCCTTTCCCGGCCCTCCAAAACTAAAGTTTTTGCAAAAGTTCGAAACCCTTATCAAATTTTTGTAAAAAAGTTTGGTAGTTGTTCGTATTCTTTTTACCTTTGCATGCCTTAAAAAACCAACGCACAAAAGTCTTTAAAACCAACACAACTACTCTCGACATGGAAACGCCGTTGATGACCCGTATTGAGAAAGGGAGCAAGAATGCTCTCATGGCCAAGCGTATCATCTTCCATTACCTCAACTACGGCCACGATACCATTGCAAATCTCGCCAAGAAACTCAACCTGAGCGTGCCTACGGTCAACAAATTTCTCGAAGAAATGGCCGCGCTCGACATCATCAAAGTAAAAGGAAAACTCGAAATGAGCGGTGGCCGGCACCCCGCACTCTACGGCCTCAACCCCAAGGCATGCTACTTCGGCGGTGTCGATATCAAGAACAACACCCTCAGCATGGCAGTCCTCGACCTCTGCGGCAGCGTGGTATCAAAAACAGAAAACGTACCATTCCAAAGCGACGACACCCCCGAAAGCCTCGACCACCTCTGCCAGCTCATAAGCGATTTCCTCGGCACCGTACCAGTGCCCCGGAGCGCTATTATGAACGTCAACGTCAACATCTCAGGCCGCGTCAACCCCCGCACAGGCTACAGCTACAGCTACTTCAACACCAAAGAGCAGCCACTGGCCGACGTCCTCACCAACAAGATCGGCGTACAGGTGTGCATCGACAACGACACCCGAGCCATGGCCTACGGAGAATATATGTGCGGCAACCACCGCAACGAGCGTAACGTTCTCTTCGTAAACGTCAGCTGGGGCATAGGCCTCGGAATGATACTCGACGGAAAGATATTCTACGGCAACTCAGGCTTCGCCGGTGAATTCGGCCACATCGTCACCTACGACAACGAAGTGATATGCCGATGCGGCAAGAAAGGATGCATCGAGACCGAAGCCTCAGGAAGCGCCCTGCACCGCAAGCTCTGCCGAAGGCTCGACGCCGGAGCAAACTCGATCATCGCCGACAAATACCGCTCCCAGGGCGATATCTCGCTCGACGACATCCTCGAAGCCGTCGCGCGCGAAGACCTCCTCTGCCTCGAGCTTATCGAAGAAGTAGGCCAGCAGCTCGGGCGCTGGCTTGCCGGTATGATCAACATTTTCAACCCCGACACCGTAATAATCGGCGGAGTCCTCGCAGCAACAGGCGACTACCTCCTTCAGCCCATACGCGTGGCAATGCGCCGCTACTCGATCAACCTCGTAAACAAAGAAACTAAAATCTGCCTCTCGCAGCTCGGCAGCGACGCAGGGGTGCTCGGAGCGTGCGTCATAGCCCGAAGCCGCGCATTCGAAGACATGCTGCAATAGAACACAGATTTTCCCGGTCCATTACCAACTATAAAACAACTATCGAATCACATGGAGAACAGACGCAGCTTCCTCAAGAAAATGGCTCTCGGAGCCTCGGCACTCGCACTCCCTAAAGTGCTTGGAGCCACACCGGCACCGGCCAAAGCCACTCCTGAGATATACACCGGCGAAACAGTCACACCCCGCGGAGCTGGACTGCCTATCACAGGCACATTCCTCGACGAAATATCCCACGACATACCCCACCAGAACTGGGGAGAAGCCGAGTGCGACGCCGACTTCGCACCCATGAAAGCCATGGGCATCGACACCCCGATAATGATACGCTCAGGCTACCGCAAGTTCATCACCTTCCCCTCGAAATACCTCACCGCAAAGCGCGGATGCTATACCCCGCACGTCGACCTCCTCGACATGTACCTCCGCCTCGCCGACAAGCACGGCATGAAATTCTGGTTCGGCCTCTACGACTCCGGACGATACTGGGATACCGGCGACATGTCGTGGGAAGTGGAAGACAACAAATATGTGATCGACGAAGTGTGGCAGAACTACGGCCAGCACCACCCCTCCTTCGGAGGCTGGTACATCAGCGGCGAGATAAGCCGCGCCACAAAAGGTGCCATTGAATCGTTCCACGCCATGGGCAAGCAGTGCAAGGACGTCTCCGGAGGCCTCCCCACATTCATCTCTCCGTGGATCGACGGTAAAAAAGCCGTGGCAGCAGCCGGGGCAGCCCTCACCAAAGAAGACGCCGTGAGCGTGGCAGAGCACGAACGCGAGTGGAGCGAAATCTTCGACGGAATTCACGACGTGGTCGACGCATGCGCATTCCAGGACGGACACATCGACTACGACGAGCTCGACGCATTCTTCGAAGTTAACAAGCGCATGGCCGACCGATACGGAATGCAGTGCTGGACAAACGCCGAATCGTTCGACCGCGACATGCCAATAAAATTCTTCCCCATAAAATTCGAGAAACTCCGCCTCAAGCTCGAGGCTGCACGCCGTGCAGGCTACGACAAGGCCATAACATTCGAATTCAGCCACTTCATGAGCCCCCAGTCGGCTTATGCACAGGCCGGGCACCTCTACAACCGCTATCGCGAATACTTCGGCTTAGACCGTTCATAACACACTTGCCATGAAACACGACATCAACTTAGGCTACCTCTTCTTCATCTCATTCGTCGCAGCCCTCGGAGGATTCCTCTTCGGCTACGACACTGCAGTAATCTCCGGCACCATATCCCAGGTTGCCGCTCAATTCGATCTCTCGGCAATCAGCCAGGGCTGGTACGTAGGCTGCGCTCTACTCGGATCTATCGGCGGTGTGGCCGTGGCCGGATTCCTCGGCGACATCATGGGCCGCAAATGGGCCATGGTAGTATCGGCTATCCTCTTCAGCTCTTCAGCAATAGGATGCGCCCTCTGCGCCACATTCAACGAACTCGTACTCTGGCGCATCGTCGGAGGCGCAGGCATCGGAGTGGCATCTATCATCTGCCCCCTCTACATCTCCGAGCTCGCCGCCGCAGAATACCGCGGACGCCTCGTTTCCCTCTATCAGCTCGCAGTAACAGTCGGTTTCCTCGGCGCCTACCTCGTAAACTTCGGCCTACTCAACTACTCGCTCGAAGCCACAGCCGACGGTAGCCTCCAGAGCCGTATCTTCGTCTCCGAATCATGGCGCGGAATGCTCGGCATGGAGACACTTCCTGCCCTCCTCTTCTTCATCGTCATCTTCTTCATCCCCGAAAGCCCCCGCTGGCTCTTCGCCCACAACCGCGGCACGCGCGGCCGCAGCATCCTCAAGCGCGTATTCACCAGCGAGACAGCCGCACGCACCGAAGCCGCCGCTGTCGAAGCTTCCCTCGCAGTCAAGGAAGGCGAAAGCTCCGGCCTCCGCATGCTCCTGCGCCCACGCATGCTCCGCGCCGTCCTCATAGGCACCGCTATAGCTATACTCGGTCAGTTCATGGGCGTCAACGCCGTGCTCTACTACGGCCCCACGATCTTCGAAGACGCAGGCCTCTCCGCAGGCGACTCCCTCTTCTATCAGGTAATCGTCGGCTTAGTCAACACACTCACCACAGTGGCTGCAATGTTCATCATCGACAAAGCAGGCCGCAAGCAGCTCGTCTACTGGGGCGTGTCAGGCATGATCATCTCACTCCTCCTCATCGCCGCATACTTCACATGGGGCTCCGCCGCAGGCATATCCTCGATATGGCTCCTCATATTCTTCCTCCTCTACATCCTCTGCTGCGCAGGCTCCATATGCGCCGTAGTATTCGTCCTCCTCAGCGAGATGTATCCCACCAAGATACGCGCCGTGGCAATGTCCGTGGCCGGATTCGCACTCTGGATCGGCACATACCTCGTGGGCCAGCTCACACCGTGGCTCCTCGAGAACCTCGGCGGATCGGGCACCTTCCTCCTCTTCGCCGCAATGTGCGTGCCCTATATGCTCATCATGTGGCGATGCGTTCCCGAAACTACAGGTCGCACACTCGAAGAAATAGAAAAATTCTGGGAAGAAGACCCCGAAGCCGCAGCTGCTACTGCATCAGCTGAAGCCGACTCCTTCTGACTAACTTGAAACATAACCCCTACACAATGATAGACAACTTAGATCAACTCATCGAGCAGTACAGGAGCGAACTTTTCGACTCCGTCATTCCTTTCTGGCTCGAGAAATCGCAGGACCACGAATTCGGTGGATATTTCACATGCCTCGACAGGGAAGGCAACGTTTTCGACACCGATAAATTCATCTGGCTACAGGGTCGCGAAGTGTGGATGCTATCCATGCTTTACAACAACGTCGAGAAAAACCCCAAGTGGCTCGAAGCTGCCGAACTCGGCGCGCAATTCCTCATGAAATACGGCCACGACGGCAATTACAACTGGTATTTCTCCGTTACCCGCGAAGGCAAACCCATTGTAGAGCCTTACAACATATTCTCCTACACCTTCGCCACAATGGCATTCGGACAGCTCGCAAAAGCTACCGGCAAGAAAGAATACGAGGAAGTGGCACTCCGCACTTGGGAGAGAATCCTCGAGCGTCGGCCCAACCCCAAAGACAAGTGGAATAAACTCCACCCCGGCACGCGAAACCTCAAGAACTTCGCCCTGCCCATGATTCTCTGCAACCTCTCGCTCGAAATCCAGCACCTCCTCGACGAAAACGCTTTCGCACGCACCACCGACGAATTCCTCCACGAAGTATGCGACGTATTCATCCGCCCCGAGCTCGGTGGACTCGTCATGGAAAATGTGCTCGAAGACGGCACTCTCTGCGACTGCTTCGAAGGACGGCACATGAACCCCGGCCATGCTATCGAAGCCATGTGGTTCATAATGGACCTCGGCAAGAAAATGGCACGCCCCGACCTCATCGAAATGGCCAAGGAAACCGCTCTCAAAATGCTCGAATACGGCTGGGACAAACAGTACGGCGGCATATTCTACTTCATGGACCTCAAAGGATGTCCTCCCCAGCAGCTCGAATGGGATCAGAAACTATGGTGGGTACACATCGAAACAATGATTTCGATGATTAAAGGCTACGCACTCACAGGCGACCAGCGTTGCCTCGACTGGTTCAACAAAGTACAGGACTACACATGGCAGCACTTCAAAGATAAAGAATATCCCGAATGGTTCGGCTACCTCAACCGTCGCGGCGAAGTCCTCCTTCCCCTGAAGGGCGGCAAATGGAAAGGCTGCTTCCACGTGCCACGTGGCCTATATCAGGTATGGACTACCCTCAAAGAAATCAAAGCCGCTCAGGAAAGCAAATAACAGTTCTAAGGTAAATACATCCCCATCGGGCCGGAGCCTCAACACGCTCCGGCCCTAATTTTAGGGGTATTATTTCGGAGTGTTGACGAAGATAAGGGTGTGGTGATTAATCAATATTACCACGATGTCACAGTCTCTTCGCTGCGAGGCGATGAAGAGACTGTGAAAAGATATATGACTCGTTTAGGAATGGCCTTCACCGGCTACTCTTTTTCATTTGGGTCTTCCTTTTTTTCTTGTCAACTAATCATTGATAGAATAAAACTCGGAAAACGGACGAAGAGTGGCTACATATGTAGCATTTCGTTTCTTGAGGTCGGGTTCTCTATTAATTTCAATCTCTTTAGAAGAATCAAAAAGCAAGACAATATAGTATGGGGCATGTTCAGCTGGAAATCCGTACTCTCTGAGCGTGTCGGCTGTCCATATCTGAAAGTGACCCTTAGATTTCAATTTGAACATCTGAGCGTCACTCCCATTGGTGTGGAGCAGAACGTACTGCATTCTTTCAAATCCGGGTTTTACAAGGAGAGACCCCCTGCTATCTCCTGCACGCAGATAGCAAATGCCTTTCTCTATCATTAGCTTTCGCAATGAATTACGGCAGTGGTTAACTATAACCATCGGCTCTTCATCTGCAATACACATTTTGCTCAACATTCGTTGAGCCGTTACTTCATTTTCAATCTCCTCCTTACGTTGAATGCATTTTTGAATGAAATCATCCTCTCGCTCCATTCCAATGAACTTGCGACCTATAAGATTTGCTGCGATTCCTGTTGTTCCACTCCCTGCGAAAGGGTCAAACACCGTATCTCCTGGGTGAGTATTTGATAGAATTGCACGATAGAGCAATCGCAATGGTTTCTGCGTTGGATGCTTGCCAAAATGTTTCTCCCATGTCTCCACTGTTGGAATGCTCCACACATCGGGCATTCGCTTCCCGGAATTGAGCGCCGACATAGCCTCAATATTAAAATAATGAGGGGTACTTTTCGACTTTCGGGCCCAGATAATATATTCTGCTGAAAAATTAAAATGTGAATCGGAAAGAGTTGTCGGAGCGTTAGGTTTCTGCCATACTATAATATTAAGTACTTTATAACCTAATGTAGTCAGACAACGCTCTACCGAAGAGATATTATGATAAGTACCGGTAACCCATATGCACCCGCCGTCTTTTAATATCCTGCGGCATAGCCCGAGCCACTTCATATTGAACGCATCAACTTCTTCGACAGACCGCTGTCTATCCCATTCCCCTTTGTCAAAACATTTCACCTTGCCGTTCTCTCGCCATGTGAAGCCTTTAGAGAGAAAATAAGGAGGGTCGGCAAAAATCATATCGACTTTTGCAGAAAACTCCTCCAACATTTCCAAGGTGTCCCCCTGAAAAAGAGTGAAGTCACCTCTGAGACTTTCGTAAATCGGTGTCAAGCGGAATAAAGAGTTGCTGTTGTTTCGAGATATTCAATGAAATCGGGAATCTTGTATGGGCGGATCACGTGTCCCTCTTTATCACCAACATAGTCAATCTGCATTTGCGAATCACTGAAAATACTGGGCGCAATAAAGACACATTGAGAATTGGGGGTGTACTTATCCTTGAACTCCTTCAGATGCCGGGAAATGGGCCAGATTTCCATCATCGTTTGTTGACGGCCCTCTGCCATAGTCACTTCTACAAGGATACCGTTAGCATTTTCAATACATTCAATGTCACCGATACCACCACCTGCAGTAGACGTCGGGAGGCCGGTGTCATCACAGGCATAATTTGGTATAACGCGGACGTTAGGCAGCTTGGATTTTATGGCGAGAGCCGATAAAAATTCCAATCGAGCAGGGGCAGGGATAAATTTTAGAACCTGATGATCGCTCGTGCGACTACGTTTGGCGAGAATCTCCAACTCTTTTTTAATTGTCAGCCAATTTATCTCATTGACCCATTCTTTCAATAAGTCCTCACTTTGAGATGGCGAGACATGGATAGATTCAATGGCAAAAAGATTTTCGTCGACTTTTGCCATATAGTTGAAGTAATCACGTTCGTTGCAGAACTTAGGATATGAGGAGTAATTCTCCAGTACATAATCAATTCGGTCATCTTCATTGTGGTTAAGGTCTATGAAACGTCCTGCACCACGTAACGAAATAAGACCGGTAATACGCATTTTCCGGATATATTCATCCGGATATTCAGTAATCACTGAGGCCGGATCAAATTTTTTCATCCGACCCTCCATAATCTCGTTCAGGCAAATGTCAATTATTACCTCGTCACTGGGGTTATAGCGATATTCCTCCCGCAATGCACATATACGCTGATACAGAGCCTCTGCATCGTTATTTTTCCAGAAAATAAACAAGGGTAGCTCTTTACGGGTTACACCTTTTCCATTCCAGCGAGGGTCCGCATTTATTTTCTTCAGCACTTGCAGAAGGAGAACAAGCGGAACATTATCATTCAAGACCTTAACAAAGGGGTTTGCTCGTTGCGACTTACACATGGCGTGAAGAAAAGCCTGCTGCTCATATTCAGGATGTTAGTCCAATGATTTTTTAAATCCCTTGCGGTCTTGAATCCTTAACAGTCCTACATATTGCTTATTAATACAAACACATAGAGAATTCCCGTGATTTGCTTCAAACCAAAAACCCTGTATTCCTCGGTTGTAAAGAATTTGCATCTCGCTTTCCGTGGGGTCTATGTAATCAAAATTCTCAGACAATGAAGCCACAGAAACAATAGCTTCAGTCAATAATTCCACAGTAGCAATCATATCATCTTCCTCTTCTGCATATTCCAATGCATACTCAGGATCGTCAGTTAACCATGTAAACGAGGTCTGTTCTCTGTTTTCAAATGGTGTAAAGCAGGAGCCATATCCACGATAAAACAGATCCTTCTCCATTATTCTACAAATTCAGTATTCCTACTGGTTGCTCTAAATAGCTCAACATCAGCTCATATTGCTTTTCCAAAGAACTGTACTCAAGGAAATTAACTCTACTTGCTATGTCTACGAAAGAAGAGAAATTCTTTTTCTTCTCAAACTCTTGACGGCGCTTTCCGTCAGCGACAATTATCATTTTCGCACTAAACGCCCTCAAATCATTATATTTGAGTAATGAGTTCTGAATATCAGTGCTGTGTTCAACCTCAAAAAAATACTCAGGCATATCGTTGCAGGCATTAAGCCACATCACATCTATAGTTTCTGCTCGCCTAAGCAAAGACTCTGTCGTAAATAGAGGTAGATTCAAACACGTCGAAAGCTCGCTGAGTTTAGTGTTGCCTGACACCACGCGGTTTTTATCTTGGTTTGGCACATGCGTTAGAAACCTCCGCCTATTCCCGATCTCAAGTAAAAGGGACTGATAATAAGCGTGGTTAAAAGATATGACCTCGGTACATTTGCTATTCTTCTTTGTTTGAACCACAATACCATTCTCCTCCAACTGTTTCTTCATGGCAACAAGACCGTATAATCCGGGCTTAATTTTATAGATGTATTTTGGAGCCCTTTGTACAATAGCACGAATCGAAGCATAAGGTGTTTTTGTTCTCCATTTGCAATCCGTTATTTGGAATATGTTATGATAAATCTGAGAGAGGGATGCCACGCCTCCTAACTGTCTGATTGTCTCGACAACAGCTTGTTCTTGGGTCATAAATTATGTTGAAATTTTGTTAGCTTCAGAATAAATTTTCAAATAACGAGCTTTATGAATTTAGGAACTTTTCAATGCTCCTAATGCCATAGTTGTTTATTAATCCGTTGTTACACGTGCGCTTTGGCAATTTTTTGCAGTGGTTTTATCTTGCAAAGATAGTAAAAAAATTGAACTATACATAGAAAAGTTATCCGGACTGTCTACAAGTAATTTTTTCCCACCACCGGGATTTCTACACATCATCGGCCCATTTCTCCCCTTACCTTTGCACTCAAAAAAAGGTAAGAGAAAATGAAACCCCGCCAACGCCGAAGACTCCCCAACATC
>CAYYQS010000013.1:0-25540 GCA_964472555.1 uncultured Bacteroides sp. | reverse complement strand
GCTATGTTTTTGATTTCGTTGGTCTGATACGTTTTCATGTTATTATTCGGTGTTTTTATTTCGGGTTAGCGACTGCTTGGCAGTCTTTTTTCGGTCTGCAATTTATGCATATTTTTTTTATTCTTCGCAAATTCCTTATATGTTTCACAACATAATTTTTCTTTAATCCCTATTATATACCGCATTAGCCGCTTCATTTAACATATTTTTTTGAATGCGCAGGCCTAATTCCGGCAATTTTTTGTAAATTTGGCCTCAATTTTGTTATGCTATCAAAGCGTTACAGAAATAATCATTCGAATGGACAATAACAATAATAAAAACGGAGGGGGCGATTCCCTCGATATGGGATTCCAGAGAATTGAAATCGACATGAGTCGTTTCGACAAGGATCCCGACTTCGCCAACCTCCACATCCTCCCCACACGCAACCTCGTACTTTTCCCCGGGCTTACTATCAACTTCGAACTCGGAAGGGAAAGCTCTCTCGAACTCGCCACCTTCGCCAATGCCACCGGCACGCCTATCGGTATAGTATGCCAGCTGAATCCTGAAGAGGAGAATCCGGCAATTACCACAGGGCTGTATAAATACGGCGTT
The DNA here is from genome assembly GCA_964472555.1 of uncultured Bacteroides sp. GTDB lineage: Bacteria > Bacteroidota > Bacteroidia > Bacteroidales > Muribaculaceae > CAG-873. The sequence continues at coordinate 24,940 of CAYYQS010000013.1, read as the reverse complement.
GTGGCCGATGTCCTCAATATTTTCGAGCGTCCCGACGGAAACAAATCGGCTCTCGTTCGTGCTCGCATGAAATTCCGCATCCTCGGTAAAGGAAGCGAGAAACCTCTTGCAGGCCGACTCGTTGCACGTGTCCGCCCAGTCGAAGAAATAGCACCCGAAGAAGGCAGCGACGAGCGTGAATTCCAGCTCGCGTGCGAACAGATCAGAAACACCGCCACATCCACGCTCGAAGAATCCGATCCCGGAGGTCTCGTTCACGCAATTAAGCAGATCGACAGCAATGTAATGCTCGTCAACTTCCTCTGCACCAACCTTCCTATCGGCACTCCCGAAAAGATCAATCTCCTCACCAAGTCGCGTCTTTCCGACCGTGCGCTCGGTCTGCTCGGCGAGCTCAACATCTTCGAGCAGCGAATGGCTCTTACTCACGACATCATGAAGCGTGCCCGCCGTTCGCTCGAGGAAAACCAGAAGAACGCTTTCCTCCAGTCCCAAATGGATGCGATACGCGAAACTCTATACGGCGACAGCGACGAAACCGACGATCTCATCAAGAAAGCCGAGGAAGCAAAAATGCCGGAGAAAGTTTTCGAGCTATTCAACAAGGAAATCGAAAAGTTGCGCAGATTCAATCCTTCCTCGCCCGACTACTCCGTACTCTACAGTTATCTCGATATCCTCTCGGCTCTTCCCTGGGCCAAGAAAACCACAAGCGACGCCACTCTGGCAAGCGCTACCGAAGTACTCGAAGCCGACCACTACGGTCTTGAGAAAGTTAAGGAGCGTATCGTGGAGCAGCTTGCACTCCTCCTTCACAATCCTTCGGGCAGAGCTCCGATTCTCTGCCTCGTCGGAGCTCCGGGTGTAGGAAAGACCTCGATCGGAAAGTCTGTAGCCCGGGCACTCGGCCGCAAGTACGAGCGTGTATCGTTCGGAGGTCTGCACGACGAAGCTGAAATCCGCGGTCACCGTCGTACATACATCGGCGCCATGCCGGGCCGTATCATCGACGCCATAAAGCGCGCCGGTGTCAACAACCCCGTGCTCGTCCTCGATGAAATCGACAAAATAGGAAACGACTACAAGGGCGATCCCGCCGCTGCTCTGCTCGAAGTCCTCGACCCGGAGCAGAACAAGCACTTCCACGATAATTACATCGACGTGGACTTCGACCTCTCCGACGTTCTCTTCATCGCTACGGCAAACACACTTTCCACTATCGCCAGGCCTCTCCTCGACCGCATGGAGATTATCGACATCAACGGATATCTTCTCGAAGAAAAAATCGAGATAGCACGCCGTCATCTCATCCCGAGAATCCTCAAGGCCGACAAGCTCGAAGCCGCCGACCTCAATATAAGCGACGACGCTCTCCGCCACATAATCTCCGACTACACTGCTGAAAGCGGTGTCCGGACTCTCGAAAAGCGACTCGCAGCCGTGGCCCGCAAAGCCGTTCTCTACAAAATGCAGGGCAGGGAATTCCCTAATCCTGTAGAGGCTTCCGACCTCTACACCCTTCTCGGACTTGCCCCTTTCAGCCACGACCAGTACGAAGGCAACGACATTGCAGGAGTAGTCACCGGCCTCGCGTGGACAGAAGTTGGAGGCGAAATTCTTCTGGTGGAATCTTCTCTCACCCCCGCCAAGACTCCGGGACTCACTCTCACCGGAAAGCTCGGCGACGTAATGAAAGAATCAGCCACTATTGCCTACCAGTGGGTTAAGGCACATGCAAAAGACCTCGGCATCGACCCGGAACTTTTCGAGAAATATTCGCTCCACATCCACTTCCCCGAAGGCGCCGTGCCTAAAGACGGCCCCTCGGCAGGTATCACTATCGCCACTTCGATAGTATCGACCTTCACTCAGAAACGTGTGGCTCCACGCATAGCCATGACAGGCGAAATCACTCTCCGCGGCAAGGTGCTCCCTGTTGGTGGTATCCGCGAGAAGATCCTCGCAGCCAAGCGTGCCTCTATCACCGACCTCATCATGTCCGAGAAGAACCGCCGCGATATCGACGACATGCCCGAGCAATACCGCCAAGGTCTCAACTTCCATTTTGTCGACACAGTCGACGAGGTGATAAAACTCGCTATCCTCGACCAGCCGGTCGCCAACCCCGTGAAGCTCTGAAAAACATCCAGCCATGAAAATCCTGTTTGATAAAGAAATAAAGGCTGCTGCGCCCGACTTTAAAGTGCTCGTTCTCGAAGCCGATATCGAGAACGGGCCCACTTCCGACGCCCTCTGGTCCGAAATCACCGCGGCTTGCGAAGAGCTTAAGAAAAATTATCCGATCGAGGCTATCCGCCACCGCCCTGCTATCGCAGCCATTAGGGAAGCCTACAAGCGCGCTGGCAAAGACCCCAACCGCTACCGACCAAGCTCTGAAGCGCTATCTCGGCGCGCCGTAAAGGGACTCGACCTTTACCGCACTCTCTCGGTGATTGATCTCATCAACCTTATTTCCCTGCAGACAGGCCACTCGATCGGTGCATTCGATGCAGATAAGATCGAAGGCGACACCCTCACGTTAGGCGTAGGGGCTGAGGGAGAACCTTACCAAGCTATCGGCCGTGGCGAACTCAACATTGCGGGCCTCCCGGTGTATCGCGACAATATAGGAGGCATCGGCACCCCGACCTCCGACAACGACCGTACCAAGCTCAGCGAAGGCACCCGTCGGCTACTCGTCACTTTCAACATCTACGGCGACGATCCCGCTTATCCCCTTGAAGTTATCGAAAGTGAGCTCAAGCGACTCCTCTCCGACTACGCCGCCGCACGAAACATCACCACAAATCTATACCGAATCACAAATGAAGACAATTGAGAACCGTGGAGGAGGCGTCGACAGGCGAGCTCTCGACGAAGCAGTAGAGGCTCTCCGCCAAGGCGAGATAATTCTTTATCCCACCGATACCCTCTATGCCCTTGGCTGCAATGCCCTCGACCAGAGAGCTATCGAACGTCTGTGCCGCATCAAAGGCATAAACCCCGACAAAAATACCCTCTCCATTGTCTGCTCCGACCTCAGCCAGGCTGCCGAATACGCCCGCATCGACAACAAAGCTTTCCGTATTCTCAAGCACTATCTCCCGGGGCCCTTCACCTTCATCCTGCCTGCTTCCACCACGCTCCCCAAAGTCTTCAAAGGCCGAAAATGCGTTGGCGTCAGAATCCCCGCCTGCGACTTCGCAAGAGCCTTGGCGGAAGAGCTCGGCAATCCGGTTCTAACATCTTCAGCCGAGGCAAACGACGATGAGGAGCTCATCAATGCCGACTCGCTCGCACTCCATTATGCTGGGCAGTCCGACATAGTGCTTGCAGTCAACAACGGCGAAGGATCAGCAATTCCAAGTACCGTCGTTGATCTCACCGACAGTTCTTCTCCCGAAATTATCCGCGAAGGAGCAGGAATATTCGAGGAGTGATGAACCTTGCACCCCTGTCGGGTGTTAAGTAATAAAAAATTCGTCACATTATGGAAAATTTCACATACTACTCCCCGACTCTTTGTGAATTCGGACGCGGCGCCGAAGAGAAAGTCGGCATGCTCACCTTCCTAACGGGCGCCTCTAAGATAATGATTGTTTACGGCAGGAAATACGCCAAGAACAACGGCCTGATAATGCGTCTCGAGAATTCACTCAGCACTATCGGCATCGATTATATCGAGCTCGGTGGAGTAGAACCCAACCCTACCGACACCTTAGTCTACGAAGGCATCAAGAAAGGCCGCGCTGCTCACATCGACGGTCTGCTTGCAGTCGGCGGAGGATCGGTGATCGACACTGCCAAAGCCATAGCCGCTGGTATCGGCTACAAAGGCGACTTTTGGGATTTCTTTACCGGCAAGACTCAGGTTACCGAGGCTCTTCCGGTAGGCGTAGTGCTTACAATTCCCGGCAGTGGTTCCGAAGGATCGGGTAACACCGTCATCACCCGCACCACCGATGTGGAATCGCCCATAAAAATCAGTCTGCGCACCGACAGTATCCTCAAACCCCGTTTCGCAATCATCAATCCCGAGATGACTTTCACTCTCACGGCCTACCAGACGGCTGTGGGTGTTGTCGACATGATGGCTCATATTCTCGAACGCTATTTCTCGAATACTTCCCGGGTTGAAGTTTCCGACCGCATGGCCGAAGGTCTCCTCATGGCACTCATGACAGAAGCTCCCAAAGCAATGGCAGACCCCACCGACTACCAGGCCCGCGCAAATCTCGAGTGGGCCGGAACACTCGGTCACAACGGTATCATCGGATGCGGACGCCAGGAAGACTGGGCTTCACATGCCATGGAGCACGAAATCAGCGCTGCCTACCCTCAGGTTGCCCATGGAGCTGGCCTCGCGGTAGTCATCCCCGCATGGATGGCTTTCATGGCTCACCACAAGCCTTCGAAGGTGGCACAGCTTGGCCGACGCATCTTCGGCGTCGATGAAAAAGACGACCGTGTTGCGGCAATCGAAGCCGTCGCATCTATCCGTGCATTCTTCTCAGCCGTCCTCCGCATGCCGCTCTCATTCAAAGAACTCGGCATCGAAAACCCCGACATCCCCGCTCTCGTAGCACGTCTCCACACCAACAAAGGCGAAGAAATCGGCGGCTACTATCGCCTCAAAGCCGAAGATACCCGGCAGATCTACGAACTGATGAATCAGTAATTCATTTATCTTTCCGCTTCTTGAGCCACTTCCCGCTCGCCATTCTCCAGAGGAAAATACACCCGCGGAATATAAGCTCGGCACACATCGCTATCCACACACCGGGTAGTCCCAGCGTCGGCGCCATAATGGCAGCAAGAGGAATGCGCACAAGCCAGATACTGCCAAAATTCATAATCGCCGGAATAAGCGTGTCCCCGACCCCGACAAACGCTCCGTAAGCCACTATCGACGCCGCATACATCGGCTCGGCCCACGCTTCGATGCGGAGCACCTCCGTGCCAAGCGAAGAAATAGCCTCCACCGGAGTGAGAATGCTCATCATCAGCGGTGCGCAGAGATACATTACCAGACCCATAACGGTCATAACGCCGATACCCAGCAAAGTCGTAAGGTGACAGAAGCGCTTCACGAGCTCAGTCCGGCCGGCGCCGTAGCTCTGCCCGCAAAGAGTTGTGGCAGCCTCTCCTATCCCGAACCCGGGCATATAGCACAGGCTCTCAGCCGTCACGGCAAAAGCATTCGCCGCAATTGCCACAACGCCCAGAGGTGCCACTATCATGGTAATCGTAATTTGAGCCCCGCAGAAAATGATGTGTTCCGCCGTCATCGGCACAGCTATCGACGCCGCTCGCCTGAGCACCTTCTTCTCAGGCATATAGCAACCCCTTGCCTCAGCACCGCGGAGAGCCATGTCGGGTTGACGCCGCACAAGATACCACATCATCAGACATGCTATCACCACTTCCGCGGCGACGGTACCCAAAGCTGCACCAAGTATGCCGAGGCCCGCGCCGGGCATCGTCACAGGCACGCCTGAAATCACAAGCTCACGGGTAGGAAAGATCAGGAAAAAATTGAATAATACATCGAGCACGCACATGGCCACACTCAGCAATCCCGGAATCTTCATGTTGCCAGCACACCTCAGCATACCACCGGCAAGATAATTCAACGTTAGCACCGGTAGAGCCGACACAAACACAAGGAAATAAGTCGAAGCACCCTTGCAGATCTCAGGCTCCCCGCCAAGCCAGTGCGGAAGACGCCCCGAGATAGCAATTCCTATCAGCGCTATTATCGTACCTGCAATCGCACAGGCCGTGATACCCTGGCGTAGCACCTTGCGCGCTCCCTCGCCGTCCTTACCACCGAGCCGGTGTGCCACCTGCACCGAGAAGCCCATGGTCAAAGTGCTGCATACGCCCCAGAATAACCACAGACTGCTGTTCATAAGACCTACCGGCGCCGACGCATCAGCCCCCAGATGCCCCACCATGGCAGCATCGATATACTGCATCACGAGCGTCGACAGCTGGGCTAAAATAGCAGGCGCCGACAGTTTGGCTGTCAGCGCTATCTGTTGGCCGAGTGATAGATTCCGGCCCTCCTGTATTGCTCTTATGTCGCTCAAATCCTACTTTCTGAAGAAATCACACATACGGTCGAAAACTGACGGCTGCTGAGTGCGGACATGCACGCTTACCTTCGAGCTCTTCCTGCTGAGGAAGATTATCGACGAATGGAGCACGATGGCAACCCATTCTTCAAACGGAACAATTGCATGAATTCTCTCAAGAGGTATACGGTGAAAAGGCGAATCCGGATCTATACTTCTGATCACAAGAGCGTCTACCGGACCATCCATATCTATCGTGATGTTGTGGTGCTCCGAAGCATAATCAAACAGCAGAGGCATATCCAGAAAATCGGGACTTTCGGGAAGCTTGCGGTATTTCTTGTATAATGTTTGGATTACCTTTTTTGTAATCATGAGTATGCTTTTTTCAATCTTTGACAAACAGTGTGAAACGAGAGCCCTATTGGTTCGCCTGACGAATCTCAAGCGCTCTGTCATTATAACTCAAAACCGCCCCGATTGTTTACCGATTTTGCCGATTATTTTCGAGAATATCAACTTGTAATTATTCTGTAATATCTATGTAATCAAACAGCCAAATCACATTTCATTTGACCTCACAAAATTCGCAAAAAATTTCCGAACAGCCATACCCGCCCGTAAAATTATTTCGTAACTTTGCACCGCTTCTCAAAAAGAGAAGCCAACACATGACCTCACCCAATCCGTCCGCGAAGGACATCCATAGCCCCGTCAGAAACTGGGGGCACCTCGAAAACTGGAAAAGCACTGCTTCAATCTAAGGCCTCGCTTCACCGCGGCTCCGCATCTGCCGCATCAATAGTTTTCGCCGGGAAGATTCCGGAATATTAATCCCTTTAATCAATATTTCAGATGAAAAATCTGCGATTGCTCGCAGGGCTGCTCTCCGTAGTCCTGTCGGGCGCCGGAGTGTATGTGCACGCTCAGTCGGTAGTCACTCTCGAAGAAATATTCGAGACTGCCGAAGCAAACAGCCTGCAGCTCCGCCCCTATTTTTCCGCCGAAGAAGAAGCGCGAAAAGAAATCAGCGTGGCACGGTCCGAAAAACTACCCGACATCAGCGCCGACCTATCTTTCAGCTACATCGGCGACGGTTTCACCACCAAACGCAATTTCTCCGACTACCAGCGCGCTCCGATCCCTCACTTCCGCAACACCTTTACCCTCGGAGTCACCCAACCACTCTACACCGGAGGCGCCCTTTCCGCCGGGATAGCACTCGCTGAACTCAAGTCGACGGCAGCCCGATTCGCCACCGACCTCAACCGCGACAACATCCGCATGCGCCTCACCGGCTTCTATCTCGATCTATACAAGTTTTCCAATCTCCGCAAAGTTCTCGAAGCTAATATCGAAAGAGCCCGCAAGGTTCTCGCCGAAATGAACGCCCGCTTCGAGCAAGGAGTAGCACTCCGCAACGACATCACTCGCTACGAACTCCTCCTCTCCAACTACGAACTCCAACTCATCAAGATTGACAACACCCTAAGCATCCTGAACCGCAACCTCGTAGTAACTGCCGGACTACCTGAAGGAACAATCGTACTCCCCGACTCCACCATTCTCGAGCGGGCGCTCCCCCTCGACCCCGAATCATCGTGGCAAGCCGACGCCTCTGCCAACGCTCCCGCCATAAAACTCGCAGGGACATGCCTCGAAATCAGCCGCCGCGCCGAGACTCTCGCCCGGAGCGAACGCTTACCCAAGATCGGCATTCAGGCTGGCTGGAGCATCGACGGTCCTATCCTCGTCGAAGTACCACCAATCAACCGCAACCTTAGCTACTGGTACGTCGGAGTGGGTGTGAGCTACAACCTCTCATCTCTCTACAAGACCAACAAAAAACTATCGCGTAGCCGAGCAGCCACGCGCAAAGCTCAGGAAGAACTCGATGCCGTCCGCGAAAACGTAGCGCTCGACGTCCGCGCCGACTACATCCGCTACCTCGAAGCCTACGAAGAACTACGCACACAGCAAAAGAGCGTCGAGCTCGCCGATCGCAACTACAGCACCACTGCCACACGCTACAGTGCCGACATGGCGCTCATCACCGACATGCTCGACGCCGCAAACGCACGCCTCGACGCTGAGCAGCAGCTCGTCAACGCCCGCATCGGCATCATCTATTACTATTACAAACTCTTATTCATCTCAGGAAAAATATGAATCACCGCAGCAAAAAAATACTGTCCTACATCCTCTCTCTCATCGTCATCATTGCAGCCCTTCTCTGGGTAGGAAGCAAATTCTATCATCCCGGCAATGTTGAGTTCACCGACAACGCTCAGATCCGTATGCAGATTGTACCGGTGCACAGCCGCGTGCAGGGATACATCAAGGAAATACGATTCAACGAATACAGCAAAGCCTGCAAAGGCGACACCCTCGTGATAATTGACGATGCCGACATGCGTCTTAACGTAGCTCGCGCCCGTGCCGATTACCGCAATGCTCTCGCAGGACGCGAAGTAGCCGACCGGAGTGTCGGAGTCGCTTCGGCCAATCTCGCCGTATCGGAAGCCTCTATCGAAGAATCCAGAGTGCTCATGGAGCTGGCGCATACGGATCTCGAACGCTACACCAAGCTCCTTGCCAAAGAAGCCGTGACTAAGCAGCAATACGACGCCGCACGCACAGAATATGAAGCACGCAAAGCACGCTACGACATGCTCGCCCGGCAAAAGTCGGCCACATCATCTGTCGTAACCGAAACTCGCCAGCGTATCGCTCAGTCCGAAGCCGGTATCGAACTCGCTCAGGCCCTCCTTGAGACGGCCGAACTGAACCTCTCCTACTGCGTGATCCTCGCTCCGTGCGACGGCTACACTTCACGAAAGGAAATCCGCTCCGGGCAGCTCGTTCAGTCCGGGCAGCTACTCCTCGACATAGTCGATCAATCCGACGTATGGGTAGAGGCCAACTACAAAGAGACACAGCTCAAGCACATCGCCCCCGGAAGTGAGGTCGAAATCAAAGTCGACGCAATTACCGGCACGGAATTCCACGGCACAGTAGCTTCAATCTCCACCGCGACAGGCGAATCCCTCTCTTTCCAGCCTCGCGACAACTCAGCCGGAAATTTCGTAAAAGTCCGTCAGCGCGTCCCCGTCCGCATCGAATTCTCCGCCGACAACGACTCCGCAAAAATGCAGCTCCTCCGCGCCGGAATGAACGTTGAGTGTGAAGTGAAATATTGACCATGTCTGCTCAGCATTTCCCGCAGGGACCCTTCGACATCCCCGACGTACCCGATTTCGTCCCCCGGAAGCTGAAGCCATGGCTCTTCATCTTCTTCGTCCTGATTGTCCAGTTCTCGGGCGGTTTGTATCTCGCCGCCGCAACCGACATGGTAGGTACTACCGGACTCATGCAGCAGGACATCCTCATGGCCGGTTATGCCTCACTCATTGGCATGGCGGTGAACTTTGCTGTAATGTTCCGCATCAAATTCCGCTTCTCCACACGCACACAGCTCCTGGTCTGTGGCGCCGTGCTGATTGCGGCAAATATCATCTGCGCTCACACATCTTCCGTCCCGGTTCTGGTCGGCACATGCCTCATAGAGGGGTGGTTCCGCATGCAGGCTACCTTTGCGTGCAACTCCACAATCCAGCTCTGGCTCACTCCCGTGCGCGACATGGCGATCTTCTTCTGCTACGTCTATCTCGTCGTAGACAGTGCCATTCAGCTCAGCGGACTCGCTACAGTCTATACCGCATTTTTCTCTCAATGGGAATATATGCACTGGATCATGACAGCTCTCCTCGCTCTCATGATGCTCATGGTAATGCTATTGGTCCGACCCGTCAGAGGCCCACTCTACATTCCACTGCTCGGTGTCGACTGGCTTGGCTCTATACTATGGACAGGCTTCATGCTGTGCTTCACTTTCGTGTGTGTCTACGGCAACTACTTCGACTGGTGGGAGGCGTACGAGATCCGTATCGCCACAGTTCTCGGCATCCTCTTCGCAGCCGTAAATATCTGGAGAGCCACCTTCCTCCACCACCCCTACATCTCGTTCCAGTCCCTCACAAACAGAAACGTGATAAGAGCCACAGCAGTCTATCTCGTGTTCTTTACCCTTCTTGGCACCGAACACGTCTTCGAGCACAGCTATGCCGCCACAGTCCTCGGCTTCGACGAGACAAATCTTATCGACCTCAATCTTTACGTTTTTGTCGGTATCATAGTCTGCTCGGCATTTACCTATTATACCTTCGCTCTTCGAAAATGGCGCTACCGCACCATGACGGCTATCGGCTTCACTCTCGCAGCTCTCTACCTCGCATACTTCTATTTCACCCTCGACTACGGCGTAGAGAAAGAAATGCTCTTCCTGCCGCTTTTCCTCCGAGGAGCCGCTTCAGTGATAATCTCGATAGTCTTCCTCACCTCCATAGTGCAGAGCGGACTTCCCTTCCAGGTTTTCCCGCAGGCTCTTACTATCAACGGCTTTACCGGTGCGGTGATGGGCGCTACTCTCGGCCCGGCTCTCATAGGCGAGTTCCTCAGCCACACCATGGCCCGCAACGCCTCGCAGCTCGGGGCTCTCATCACCGATGTCAACCCTGTCACCGCACTCGAACCTCTCGGCAACCTCTACGGCACAGTGGCCGTGCAGGCTCTGCTCGTGTCCATGAAAGAGATCTACGGCTGGTTGCTTATAGCAGCTATCGTTTCCCTGATAATAATTCTTATCGTCTTCGGGCCGCTCCGACCCTTCGCCACCTTCCCCAAGTGGAGATCAATCAGGCGCACATTCCGCCATCTCGTGAGAGTCGAAAGACATTAGTACTTCGTTTTGAACTACTGCAAGCGGGCTGCCCCGGTCGGAGCAACCCGCTTTTATAGTATCATATCAGTCTACTTTTACAAGACGCATAGGCAAGGCATCCCAGCCTACACCGTTATTGTTGTACTGAGCGGCACGTCCACGCCCCACCATGTAGTTTCCGAAGTTCATATCGAATGCAACAATATATCCTTCATCTCCATACAGCGGGTCGGCTGCTGATAGAGCTTTAGCATCGTCTGCGGTACCGCAGGAAGTCCAATATACGGCACCCATTTGGTCGCGGAGGTTCCAAGCCATCGGACGGAATATATTTGTATTACCAGTCATGAGGTCATCAAGGTCACCGTAACGCATATATCCATTCGGGGTATTTGTAGTAGCCATTGGCCTTGATCTTCGACGTCCATGGCCGGTTGCCCCGAGGGGGAGGAATATATTGTCTCCTTTCTTCTTACTGTAGATGATAATACCTCTAACACCCTCAGGGCGGTCATTACCATCGTTATTGGGGTCGGAGAAGCTCCAGGCACCGCTTGTAGAGAGAGTTTCCTTTGCCCCATCGGCGTAAGTGATCCCGAAAGCGAAGTTGATGTCATTATCCTCATTTTCATCCTGATTAAGAGGAACGAGTCCAAGCTCGAGCGTCTGCGCGTATGTCGGTATTTTATATTTACCTGTCGCAACAGCCTCTGTAGGATTCTTCAGAACAAAGGACTGAGTCCCATTAGAGTGAGTATAGAATGGGTCGTAGTTACCACGATATTTCCATGTGGGAATTGAAGCCCAGGCAGTGTTTGCGGAGCCGAGGATATAGTAGCTTGCCGTAGGGTTCTGGCCCACGCCGAAGTTTCCTGTTTTACGTGTGTTGTTTGACTCGGCTATAGGTGCCCTTAAGTCGTTGTAACATCTGAAAAGAGAGCCAATGGAAAGCGGATTCTTAACGAGTTCGGTGGAATTATACACGTTGAAAGCAGAGAATTTTGAAGTGCCATCGCCAATGGTGGACGCAATATACCCTTGCTTTACAATGATTTTGTGAACACAAGAATTGTTGTGGTATGTCACGGTAATAATCGCGCCGTAAGATTTGTTGCCGGACTTCTTGCGGGGTTTATACATGAAGTCAATCTCAGTGTCGGTACGGCCTGTGATAAAACCACCCTGACCTGTTGCCACCTGTCCGTTACCGCTGATCTGGACTATTCCATTTGGATCTGACTCAATGGTTGCCGTCCAAGGGCCACGCGAAACAACGGGTTCGAAGGCATCGGCATCGGTAGCATTGAGTTTCTGATATTTGAGGTTAACGTGGAATGGTTCGAGGTTATTCTCGCGTCGGTAGATCCCGCGCGGATTGTCGATTCGTCGCGACTGAAGAACCCTTGTTTCTGCTTGATCTGTGTAAGTGGCAGGACCTGAAACTTTACTGTCGACCTTAGTGTAGGTGGCGATATAGCGTATACGGGCATAACGGTAATGCTCGTAGAAAGGATTAGCTCCAGAGTATACAGCCCACGGGTCCATGGTCTTGGCACGGGTAAAAAGCGGAATCTGAATGACATAGTCAAGTTCTCCGCTCACAGGATTCTTGCTGCGCGACACAGTATATTCACCAATCTTGGCGTTGTCGTACGATTCTGTTGTGTTCGTTTGCTGGATTTCGTTGTATTCACGGGCTCCCATGCTGACCTTGCCATATTTGCTTCCGGTGTCGTATTTGAAATAGTGCTCACGAAACTGCTTCACCATGGCTGTCTTGTTGCTCTTATTGGTAGTGTTACCGTAGGCATTGAAAGTCACGGCATTCACTTTCCAGAGCGAGAGGAAACCAAATTCGCAGTTATCAGCCGCATCTGTGGCATCTTTCTGATACTCGCTCGTAAGCGCGTAGCTGTAATTTGCTCCGTTCACCACTTTGCTCGTGCCGTTTTCGCCGGTCTGTACATCCCAGGCCTTACCCCAATAATGGACATCACGGGTACCTTCATGTGGGCGCCATTCATTATTAAGAATAATAGCTTTCAGCCCGGTAAGTTCATAGCCAGTGCGTGGTGTAGCACGCACAGAGGTGAAGGAAGTCTGGTTGTAGAGGTACGGAACGTAAGCCTCGGTGGGGGCGAAGAGACCTGGTTTCGCTTCCTCCTCATAGTCGATATGGAAGTCTACATCATTGGCGTTGCCGTTGAACATCAGGGTAAGCTTATAGTGGTGGTTTCGCTCAGCCTCATAGTCGGTCTTGGCATCTTTGCCCAGCATAAAGCGGTAAGTGATCGGACCTTTGCCCGTAGCGCTCTCGTAGTAGCCTTTGATTTCGACATACGTTCCCCAGGGGCGTGCATCTTTCCAACCGAGGCCGTTGTATGCATCGTCCTTAAGAGAACCGTCGTCGTTGTGGCTACCGTCATAGTTGCCATTCGGATAAGAAGGTATTTCCCCTTCCTGAGCTACAGAGCCAACTATCTGGCGCTTATCGCTCGCCGTTCCTTCTACACCCGGAGCCTGCATATTCTCATAGAAATACAGAGCGCGCGTATATTCATTGTGCTCCTTGGCTGTAATCTCGCGTGTGCGCTTGATCACCTCGGCGCGGTAGAGACGGTCGTATTCCTCATCGGAAATGATCTGATTGCCATTTTTATCATAAATTTCAATATCATCGATCACCACATCATGCTTGCCCTTATCATCGGAATAGAGGCCGAAAATAAGGTCGCCGGAGCCTATTACAGGCCACTTTTCATGGTCCTTCTTCGCATCGTGCGATGCCTGCGCGCCCTTGAAGTAAATGGTCGACGACGACGTGCGGGGAGCAAATTCCTTGGCAAGTCGGTAATCATCCTCTCCCAAATTGTTAGGACTGTGAAGATAGCACTGCTTGGGAATATCTATGATAGACACTGACTTAAGGTAAATCATCACGTTTTCGTTGAGATTCACCGTATTGAAAGCCACTGTCAGTTTCGATGCCGCGCGGCGCACCCATGAGTGAAGCGACGTCATGCCCGGCTTGATTATCACCGCTGTTGGATTGCCGTGATAGTCCGGCTCCGTTTCATCGTTGCGGAACCAGCCGAACATCTGGTCGTTCACATTCACATTGTCCTGCCACGTGAGAGGAAGGTGAAAGAGAGCGTCTTCGCTGGATATATCAGCGGAGCTCAGGTCGTGATTCGCTATCGCATAGATGCGGTAGCGCCCGTTAGGATATGTCAGCTGGAAAGTGGCGTGGCCCGTATATTCCTCATCCGTGCCGGGGCGTGCTTCGGTAGCACCGGCTGTGAAGTTGTCGATTTTGATTTTCTCTATAAATCTTCCGTCGGTGTCGCCCCCGTCCTGATATATCGCTATCCAGAGGGTGCGGATCTTACGCATGGCATCCCCTGCCGAACGCGAGTCGAGAGCAGGGGTATACTCCGGAAAAGAAAATTTCAGATCGACCGTGCTGATACCCTCAGGGATATCCTCGTAGCCGGGATACACCAACCGATCTTCGCACGAACTCAAAGCCGTGGCACCGGCAAGAGCCAATGTCAGATATATGAGATATGTTAGAATGCGGTTCATTGTCGTTTCGTATCGTTGTTTGCTTAGTGTGACACTGGAGTGAGGCCGAAGATCGGTTCAAGCTCGCACACTTTGTAGGGGATGACGTCTACCTCGAAGCTTACGTTCGAGTTTTCATCCTTCTTTCGTATCGTGATTTTATACCATAGATTTCGCATGATATCCATGGTATTCTGAGTTACCGGATTTTTGAAGGTAAAGCTGCGTTCACCCGTAGTACTGTTCTCAAATTCCACGCATATCTGCGCCTGAGGCACATCGGAGTGTGTGTTGTAGTACTCCGGTACGTAGAGCAGATAGTGGTCGCGGCGGTCGGCCGACGTGGCACGGTCGGCTATCTTCTTGAAGTCCAGATCGGTCTGCCGTCCTGCTTCTTCAGGTACGAAAGCACGGCCCACGTAGTCCTGATTCCAGCTGTCTTTCACATATTCGCTCTGCGACATCACCTGAGGTGCACAGTAGCCTATGGTATTGTAGTTGTTCAGGCGGAGAGTCTTTATATACCAGAAATCCTCGGGATCGTCGATGATCACCTCTATCTTCGCTATTGCACGAAGAAGGTGGATAGTGCCGAAGTTGGCAGTAATGCCCGGATCGACTACCGGCAGCGAAACATCTTTCACACCGTAGAGCGGAATTGTATTTGTTGCCGACAGAGGCTCGGTAGGGTCGAAGGTGAAGCTCTGCTTCCAAAGCTGGCTGAAGGTATACCCCTCGGGATAGCCGGGCCAGTTGGCAAGAACCACTACCTTGAATTTTCCCGAAGAAATATCCACTTTCGTCTTGCCTGTGAGCTTGTAGCGCTTGCCGCCTACCGATTCTCCGAGAGGAGTTACGGTAAACTCGATCACAGGGCCACAATAGTTGCCAGCAAGGTCGTAGAGGTGCACCTGCACGGTGTCGAGGTCTATGTAGTTCTCGTATCCCGAGCCGGGATCATAATCTCCCGAAGGCGTGCGCGAAGCGGCATACTCCTCGCCCACAGTGAGGTAGAAACCTGCATTGTACCACGTTGCCGGGATTTCGGGCTCTTCTCCGTTTCCGGTATCGGAGCATGCGCCAAGGCTCAGCGCCAGAAGCGTGGCGACGAGGGCAGTTATGCATGTATGGAAGCGGTTAAGAGTCAATGTTGATAATGATTATTGGTTATTGTTGAATTTTGGTCGGTTTAAATCTCTGTGTTCTGCACCACGAGTTTCCACGAGAGAATATTGATCTGGCACGACGTCCAGCGGAGGTTGGAGTCGAGGAAGAAGATGTAGTTATAGTCATCGAGGCGATCGAGGTATTCCTGATTGTCCATGCTCGCAAGGTTGGCGCTCTTCACAAGCAGTGCCATATCTACCATATTGATAGAAAAGACGAGCTTATTGTCAGACTTTCGGTGTACTTCAAGACGCACATCCTCATCCACCATAAGTCGGGCTATTGTAAACTCTGCAACTGTCGCGGAGAATACGCCGCCCGTATTGGGGTCGTCCGGATTAATCGACGCTGCACCGTTGCGGATATCCCATGCGTGATAGGTCACGGGCTCGGCATCGATTATGCTGTTGTCGTGGTCCATGCGCGCATTGGCCGATGTGATAGTGAAATCGAAGTCATTGCCGTCGATAGGCGTGCCCGAAAGGTGCTGGAGCACTACCTTCACCGAGTTGGTATTCTTCTTCAGGGGCACGGTGAACACGTGGGTTCCTTCGGTCTCGGGGAAGTCGAGCTCGGCCTCCATACCGTGATAGAGATTGTCGAGCGGACGCTGCACGTGTGTACCCTCGGCGCCTTCTATATCGGCGCGCCCGGGTGTGTCAGGCAGCAGCGTACACTTCAGGTCCTCTACCCTTTCGGCCGGATGAACGGCGAAAGAAGAGTTGCCGGGAGCGGCACCTGCACCGCACCAAGCGTGAAGTGTATATTTTCCGGGCTTCACTATATCGTCGAGCACTATCTCGTAGCCGTCGGCTTTGAGAGCATCGCCGCTTTCCATGTGAGTGTGCACTATATTGCCCTCGCTGTCTACCACATTAAGTGTCACGTGGTCGACTTCGGCGGGGAAAGCGTCGGAAAATTTCATGTTCCAGTCATAGCGCAGGCGTACCCTGTAGTTGGGGTCGCAGTCGCCTTCGTAGTCGAATACGAAGCTCTTGTCGCAGGCACTCAGGCCCGCTGATACTGCCAGTGCCAGCGCCAGGCGGCATATTATATTAGGTACTTTCATTGCGAAGATTGGATAGATAGTATATATATGTTGTGGAGAGCTCAGCGCTCTCTCGTTATTGTCAGATTAGGAGAAATCATCGGTGCTTTGCCGATAATTCGGGAAGAGAGAGTTTTTCTTGTCTTAAGATAAAAAGAGAGAGGGAAGGTATGGAATGCAAACCGTCGTCGGTCTGCATTCCATGCCTTTGGAGGAGTTTTTTAGATTTCAGCTTCCTGAGAAACAACCTTCCAGGAGAGGATGTTGATGTTAGATTCTACGTAGTAGGTAGGATCTTTGGTTTCGGGAGAGATAGGTTCAGCCTTGGTGCCGTCTTCAAGGTCCTTGGGCACGAATACGCCGTGGCCGAGAGTCTTGATCTTGGTGATACGGATATTGTAGATGTGGTTACGTACTACACCGTACTGAGCCTCGATGATACCTTCGGTATCTTCAGTGGGTTTGTTAAGGTGCTCGATAGCGATGGGATAGAAGCTTGCGCCATCCTTGTAAGCGATAGCCTTGTTGCCGGAAGTGAAGTTGAGGAAGAGGCTGTTGGGGTTAACCTTCTCTGCTTCATATACCTTCTTGGTCTCGGTAGCAATCAGGTTGCCTTCTTCGTCGTAGATATTAACCTTTGTTTCGGTATAAGCGTTTTCGTCTGCGATAGAGAAGTATTCGAGTTCATCGTTTGCCACTTCAACTTTTACAGTACCGGTACCATCGCCTGCAGAAACAAGCTTGAGATCCTTGGCGGTTACTGCGGTGTAGTTGTAGTAGGGCTCGTTGGTGAACTCGGTCTTACCGGCTTCCTCACGGGTATAGAGAGGTACGGTGTTGGTGAGAGCCTTGTTAAGGAATGCAGTCTGCTCGTAGTTCACGCCCTGGAAGTTAACGAGATTAACGGGGTCACCGTTTTCGTCGCATACCACAGCCTGGAGGATTACAGAGGTAGTCTTGGAGGGATCGATCTTACCAGTTACGAGACCGTTGTCGGTGATGTTTTCAGGCAAGTTGGTGTTTTCGTTGCAGTATGCACGGTCGCCGGTGAAGATCTTGTCGGTAGGCTTATACTTGAGGCTTTCCCAAGTTGTCTGGGTGTCGAGAAGATATTCGAGAGCTGCACCGCTCTTGCCATAGGTCGTTGCCTTACCCCAGAAGCTGCGGTAGCGGTCGTTGCCACGGTTCCAGGCCCAGTCTGTTCCACCGAATGTGGTCTTGTCTGTCCAATCCGAGAGATCCTTCATCACCTTGGTGGCCTTTGCTGTAGTGGTGAGATCCCAGCCGGTGATTTCTACATAGAGTTTGGTAGCACCTACACCGGTATTACCACCACCGCTGATGTCTTCGTTAGGATTACCCGATACGGAAGCGTCTACACGATAGAGAAGACGGTCGCCGATTTTCTTGATTTCCTGTGTGCCTGAACCGATCTGAACGTCAACACCTACACGTGCAGCAAGACGCTCTACATAAATCTGAACGCGGTCTTTCTGAACGAAATCAACCTGCTCAGGTGTCTGCTGATAGAAGTTGTTAGTGTTGAGCTTGGTAGCGAAGTATCTCCAGCCGTCGCCGTCTTTGTTGCTGTCGCTGAACTTACTTGAGGTAGACATGATGAACTTGCCGGTCTCGTTGAGATAAGCGGGACGCACAAGTTTGCCCTCGCTGTTATAGATGTTCTCGAAGAGAAGCTTGCCCATTTCGTCGAGAGTGCTTCCGGGAAGGAAATCGGCCGGTTTGTTGAGCACGGTCACTACCCAGGTAGGATAGTTTTTACCGGTGAGACCTTCGAGTACTACCACATTATTACCGATATATTCGATAGTATTGTTGGTGGTGCCTTCTGTATTACCACCGGTCCATACGTTTGCCTTGAGCACATATTTACCCTGGTCATCGTAGAAGTAGAAGTCGGCGCTGATCACATCGTTTTCGTCCTTGTCACCGTCGATGTAGATCCAGTCTTCGTAGCTGTTTTCGGCACGTGAGCCGGGAGCAGCGGCATAGCCGGAATCATCGGTTGAGGAGATGTTCACGTAGAGATACGCGCGGTCGCCCGTTGCCTGTACAGGACCTTCGGGAGACGGTTCGTCGTTGGAGCACGCAGCGAATGTGAGAGCTGCAAGTCCAAGGAGAAGTTTGGATGTCTTGTTCATAGTTGATATAATGATTGTTTATAAATAAATTATTTCAGAATTGGTTTATCGTGGTCGGTGACAGTGCTTACTTGGTAAGCTCGGCAGTGATTGTCACCGGATGATGATTCTTTATGGTCTCGATATTTTCGAGGTAATCGTCGGCCTTCTCTATTCCGCCCTCTTTGGCGAGCGAGAAGTGACCCTTGGCCTCGTCGAAGTGACCTCTGCGCGCCGCAAGCACTCCACGGGCAAAACTCGTTTCCGACGAAGTTCCCGCCTTGGCAAGATATTTCTCTGCCTTATCGTTGTCGCCTGCCATGAAAGCGATGTTGGCGGCATTCAGGTTAAGCATAGGATCTTCGGTGTACACCTCAACTGCAGTCTGCATCACATTGAGATACTCAGGCGAACCCTCGGGATACTGCGCTGCGATAGTGTAGAAATCCACAGGACGCAGGCGTGTGGGATCGCTCTCGAAGAGGCGGTTGAGGTTGTTGATGTCGGTGTATATCTTTATGCGGTATTTCACCGTATAGTCCGAGTGACGCAACCAGGGATAGATCTCCTTGAGCATCACCGCATAGTCGGCGGGATAGGTACGCTTGATAAGGTCGTTCTTCACGTCGGGGTCGATCGGACTGTCGATCATCGCCAGTATCTCCTCGCGGTGGCCGAGGTTGAAGTCGAGCGAGTCGGCCACGTACGAACGCAGCCCTTCCCAGTCTTCAGGTTCGAAAGAGTTCGACACTATCCCGTTCTCAAAGCGGTAGAGATCACGGACATAGTTGCTAAGCGTCGCCGTACGGCCTTTTGCAAGGCGGATATTGTTGGTGTACGAACCTTCGGGAGATGCGAAACCCTTGATGTGCACTCCGGTGATTACAGCGTCGGAGTCGTTGCGCACATAGTCGATCGAATTGAGAATCTTTGCAATCTCGCGGCGGTTCACCATATAGTCGGGCTTCAGCTCGGTGCGGTTCACCACGAACGACACGAATGCCTTTCCTTCGATATTCTTCTCTACCGGAGTATCGTCGACCGGCGGCGCGAAGATAAACTCATTGATGAGCTCGGGACGCTCGGTGTCGATTATCGCCAGCTCGGTATTGCCGTTGGGGCTCAGCCCGGGCACTTTCTGCGGCGCACGGCAGCAGGTGGCCGCATCCTGACGCAGTTCTACCGTGCTGTGTCCCATCCATTCTTCGAAAGGAACGGTCTGTGTAAGTTTCACCTTCTCATCGGTTCCGGCACGGAAGATCGCAGGATTGTTGCGGTCGAGCTCGCCGTTGCGGAGGTGGAAATACCACCGGTTGCGCCCGCACACGGTCACCGGGTCGAGGTCGAGAGTCTCGCTCCCGTCGGCCGAAATCATCACGGGTGTAAGGATTATCTCCCCGTCCTTCTTGAGTTTGAGTTCCTTGAGAAGTAATTCTACCGTCACCGACACCGTCGAATCGTTTTCATCGACTGCCACGACTACATCGTAGATCTTCGGAGCTGCCTCCTGGGCCGATGCAAGCGGTGCCCATGCTAATGAAGCTACTAAAACTAATGTGCTGATTACTTTATACATGGCTATCGGTGATCAGAATGCGTAAATAATATTCAATGCAGCCTTGGTGGGGCCTACATAATTGTGAGGCACGTTGCTGCGGATTTTCTTGCCGCAATTGGCACAGTTGTACACATCGCTCTGAGTGTAGATCCATCCTATGCCGATCTCAGCCTCGAAGTTCCAGTGCCGGGAAAGAATCCACGAATATCCGTAGCCGATACCGGCTCCGGCCATCCAGCCCTGATAGCGGTGGTCGCTAAGCTTCGAGAAATCAGTGCCGAGAAACTTGATGTTATTCTTCAGATGACCGAAATTATACTGGCCGCCGATACCGTGAAGTGCTAAGAAATGTCCCGAAAAACGCTGGCAGAACCAGTAGCGGGCCTCAGGTTGGACATTCCACTGCTTCCAGCGGTGATCATTTACCGCCCAGTTGTTTATCGTTCCCGAAAGATCGAGGGTCCATTTGGGCGCGACACCTACTTCAACGCCTACAGTTGGGCTCAGAAGGGCGTCGTAGAGCAGATTCGTCTTCACTGCGACATCCTGCGCGCGAGTCCCTAAGACTCCCGCTACAGCAAGCAGACAGATCAAAACTGTGCGACGGAATGTGTTTAATGTCGGTCTATTCATCTTGTTCAGACAAAATTATCTTTATATTCAACTTTCGTTTGTCAAACGAGCGCCGGTCCCTTGCGCGCGCATACGCCTGATGCGCACGTATAGAAAGAGGCAATCACTGCCTTAAAAATACCCAATATGCTGTGAATCAGGAGATTGTAAACGGGGGGGGGTAGAACTTATATCGGTCTGCGATTTACGAATTATCATGAAAGATGCACAACCCTCGGACGAGCCTATACAACAAGTTATTTTGCAATTTGTAAAACGAAGTCTTTGCACGGGTAAGTCCGTTTTTGGGGTTTCTAATTTTTAAAGCGAATGCAAAGGTAATAAAATCTTTTATTTCTCACAAATATTTCTATGCATAAATCCACACATTTAACGGTTATACCGGAATTTTTCATGCATTTTTGCAGTTTTTTCGCACTACTCGGGGGTAAATCCTACGTCAGGACACAAAAAAATTGGTTATCTCCCGACAACCAATCCAGTTAACCTTAAATCTATACCATGAAAAACACGATGCAAAGTTAATACCTCTTTCCGCATTATGCAAATTTTAAAGTCTCTTTTTGTTGCATTTTAACATCTTTTATATCTATAATATCACTTTTCCTCAAAAGTCATGCTCCAACGCCACTCTCTTCCACTTTTCAGTAGCATTTTTCCACTTTAACGCAAGAAAATCCGCCAGCCTCCCATAAGAGACTGACGGACAGGTATATAGATTTATCAATTATCACCACATAGGAGTGAAGCCTTTGCTCTCCTCGAGAATATCGTTGGCACATCCTGTGAAGCCGGGATGCTTGGCAGTGTCGAGCTTAAGGATCGGAGCTCCGGGATTGAGACGCAGACGGCCCATGTCGATCCACAGATCACCGGTCGAATCGGCAAACTTGAAGTAGTACTTGCCGCCGGTTGCGTCGCTTACTGAGCGCCACTGTGTCGACGATACATTAGGCTCTCCTTCAATCTCATAGCCGTAAGGTACGCTCACGGTGCCCATGATGCTCTCAAGCGAACCCAGAGCCTGGGGATATTCGAAATCGGTAGGCACGTGGTGGATAAAGAACGATGCGCGAACAAAGCGGTCGGCACTCTTCACGGTACCCGGAAGCATATTCACGCCTCCTACACCTTCCCAGTACTTCTCGATCGACTCCATCTGATCCAGTGGAGGATCATTGGTCAGCACCTTGTATTCCTTGCCGCGATGCATTGTAAGCTGACCGTCCACATATTCCATTACCAGAGTCTCTCCGGTAGTATCGGTCAGTGCCCAGTGAAGAGCCGACACCGTACCGCCGTCGAACGTCTGGCCGAAGATACCGAACTGATTAGCATTCAGCCATGCCTCAGTCTCGTCTACCGTGGCAAAGTTATCGAGGAAGTAGCTCACAATCATGGCAAGACTCATCACAGGAGTATTGTCGTGGCCCGTAGCAACTTTATATATCGTTCCCTTGCAGAAAAGTCCGTTCATCACCAGACCCTTCTCATTCATACCCTCGGTAACACCGCCGTCATAGCCGACAGCCACCACCGAAGCATACTTCGAGCGCCAGCTCAGGCACGGTTCGGTAGGCATACTTGTCTTAGCCACACCGCGGGGATAGACATAGAGATTTGTAGGGATAGGCGTGCGCCAGTCGAGAGTACGACCCACGAGCACATAGCCCTTGTCACCCTGATAAACAACTCGGGAGCAGGCATCGGCTGCTACCCACGACGATGCGACCAATGCGGCCGCTGCGAGATACTTTAGTCCTTTCATATCTGTAATGTTATATATTTCTGTTAATATAACATCACAGCAGGAGGCAAAGTTCAGTACTGGAGATAAATAAACGGCACAAGCTCGCTCTGACGTGCCTGAATCACCAGAAAGATAATAGCCGAAAGCAATAGAGCCTGCCACACCATAGGCATCGCCACATACGCCTCTGACACTCCCGTGGTCCACCGGCGGGGTGCAAGATGCGACACCAACCCTATCGTAAGAGCAAGAACGATAAGCATATACCCCTCAACAAACTGCGGGGCGACCGACGCATGGAAATCACCGAAAATCTGCGTCGCCATAGCCCCGACAGTAGCCAGATCCGGTGCACGGAAAAAAGTGAAGCCAATCACCACAAGCCCGAAAGTCAGCACCATGTTGAACACCCTCACCTCAGGTCGGCCCACAAACTGCTCAGGCAGCCTCCACACACGCCGAATCGACTTATGAATCACCAGCAGAAGCCCGTGATATGCCCCCCAGATAATATACATCACCGATGCCCCGTGCCACAAACCGCCGATCACCATGGTGATGAACTGATTGAAATACGCCCGGAAGCGGCCCTTCCGGTTACCCCCGAGTGGAATGTAAAGATAGTCGCGGAGCCACGTGCTCAGCGAGATATGCCAACGCCTCCAGAATTC
Organism: uncultured Bacteroides sp.; assembly: GCA_964472555.1. Classification (GTDB taxonomy): domain Bacteria; phylum Bacteroidota; class Bacteroidia; order Bacteroidales; family Muribaculaceae; genus CAG-873. The sequence goes on along the minus strand of CAYYQS010000013.1, from coordinate 1,554 downwards.
CGTAGGACTCTGCGACTTGAACGGTGCCGCGAAATTATCCTTGAATCTGTAGCCGAGCAACAGCGCCAGTCCGATAGCCATATCGGAGTAACCCGAGAAATCGCAATAGAGCTGAATGGTAAACCCTATCGCACCCATGAGATTCTCAAAACCGGTGTATAGCGAGGGATTATCGAAAATTCTGTCCACGAAATTACCGCTGATATAGTCGGCTATCACCACCTTCTTTATCAGACCCATCATTATCAGGAACAGACCCTCCGAAATCATCGCCGGAGTAGCCGAGGGATTCTCCTTTATCTGCGGTAGCATATCCTTAGCCCTCACGACCGGCCCCGCAAGCAGAGGCGGAAAGAACGTCAGGAAAAAGAAATATTCCAGGAAAGACCGGCAGGGTTCAAGCTCCCTCCGGTAGAGATCCACAATATAGCTTATCGAACGGAAAGTGAAAAACGAAATACCGGCGGGCAACAGCACCTCAAGCGGATCAAACGTCCGCCCCACTATGCTCCCGAAAGCATCTGCAAGCATATTGAAATACTTGAAATACACCAGCATACCCACATTCACACACACATTGAGGGCCACAATTCCCCGGCGCATACGGTCGCTTTCCGAAGCTCCCATCCACAGCCCCAGCGCCCAGTCGCTCACGGCCACGCCGCACAGTATCAGCACACACCACGATCCCGACTTATAGTAAAAATAGAGCGAGAACGCTATCACAAGAAGCATCTTGAGCGTCTTGCGCGACTTTATAGCCTGATATACAAGCAGAAATATCGAGAAAAGAATAAGGAAGAGCCCGGTGTTGAAGAGCATCGGGTGGGAGGAATCATAGGCAAGGATTCCCATGAGACGAGAGAGTAGGTTTTCCATTGGGCTGCAAAATTACTCATTTCTGCGCGCACTGTAGCATTTTTCGGCGAAAAATCGTAATTTTGCCCAAAATTATTCCGATGACTACAATTCTTCGACCAATCATATCCCTCCTCTGCTTCCTCGCGGCATCTCTCGTCTCTCTCGCTCAGATCAACACCGATCAAGTACTCCGCATCGGCCAGAACGCCCTCTATTTCGAGGACTACATGCTATCCATTCAGTACTTCAACCAGGCCATTCAGGCCAAGCCATACCTCGCGCAGCCATACTTCCTCCGCTCGATAGCCAAACTAAACCTCGAGGACTACGCCGGTGCAGAAGCCGACGCTTCGAAAGCCCTCGAACTCAACCCCTACCTCTCCGACGCATGGGAAGTGCGCGGTGTGGCACGCCAGAATCAGGGTCGCAACCGTGGCGCTGTCGCCGACTACGACGAAGCTCTGAGATTGCTCCCTCGCAACCGCTCCCTGCTTTTCAACAAAGCGCTTGCCCTCAGCGACATCCGCGACTACGACTCTGCAGCCGAAACTTTCGAGGAAATCATCCGCTACTACCCCGGCTTCGCCAACGCATATCTCGGCCGGGCACGCACATCCCTCGCCCGTAAAGACACCCTCGCTGCTATCGAAGACATCGACAAAGCTCTCGCTCTCAACCCTAACACCCTCAACG
>CAYYQS010000012.1:2810-26539 GCA_964472555.1 uncultured Bacteroides sp. | reverse complement strand
GTACCTGAATGTTGGGCGACACAACGCCGAACTGGTCGATACGATTGCGGAGGACGTTGGTAGCGGAGTTGTCGACGCGGTCCTTGATCTGAGCCTTGAGGGCGTTGCGCACTGCATCGTCGCTCTGACCGGCCGAGATAACGTCCTGGAATACAACCGAGAAATCGGCCTGAGGCTTAGACTGACGGTAAAGGTTGATGAATGAGCTAACGAAGTCGTCGGTCTCATGGTTTGCCACCATCTTTTCAGCACCGGTGAGTGCAGCTTCGAAAACCGAGTCGGTCTGACCGGCCTTCATAGAGCGGAGCATGTCGGGCATGTCGACCTGCAGGATAACGTTCATACCGCCCTTAAGGTCGAGGCCGAGGCCTACGCCCCATTTACGTACGTCGTTGAGAGTGTAATAGCCGAGGTACACTTTTTCCTCGCCGAGCGAGTCCATGTAGTGCTTGTAGGCCTGATTGTAGGCTGCGTCGTCGTTGTCACCAGATTCCTCGATCGCGTATGTCGCTGCCTGATTCTCGTACTTGTTTGAGATGAAAGTGAACGAGAGGTAGAAAAGACACACCAGCGCCAAGAAAATAGCTATGACACCGGCCACGATGCTACCTAATTTTCCTTTGCTTTGCATGTAATAACTATGGTTAATTAATTAATAAAATTTCAGAGGGTGTTAAATTGGCTCGCAAATATAGTGAAAAATCCCCATACTTCGGCAAAACACACACTTCTTTTTGCAAATTAGCGTTGCGGGAGGGCTTTAGAGGGGGATATTCCGCTCAGAAACGCACGTTCACACCGGCGAGCCCCCCGAGGCGCTGACTCATCACTCCGGGGATTATGACTGTGCGTCGGCAGAGAATATTGTTAAAGCGGAGGAATACACTGAGCCGCTCGGAGAGGGTGTAGGATCCTCCCAGCGAGAGATTGCTGAAGTTCGGAATTGACTTATAATGCCCGGGGGCGAACCACAGTCTCTGTCCGGCTCTCAGATCCCAGTCGACATTGACAGCGAGAGGGTCTATGGGGCGCATCGCGGCTCCGATCTTTGCCATGACGGAGGCGTGATAGGGATTTGAAGCCGTGGCATGGTCATACCCGTGCTGGAGCAGTCTTACCTCTCCGTGCAGATCGAAAGCTTTTCGCCACTGATATCCGAGAGAAAGTCCGCAGCTCAGGGCATTGGCGTTGATACGTGTGAGAGTGCGGTAGTTAATCGTTTCGGGCATGGTCAGCACGGGTAGTCCGTCGGTGGACTCGAAAGCTCCGAAGAGAGATACCGAAGCAGCAGCTACAGGCCTGAAAGTAAAACCTATGCGGCTGTCGATGCCGGAGAATGTGTTGACGGATTCAAGAGCTCCGGTGAGGAAGGGTGAAACCGCATATTGGTCGGCGAGCGTGAAATAGCGCGTGCCTCCGTCGGCCTTGATGAATGCTGAAAAGCGTCCTGAGGGCGTCCAGGCTACTTCTACGTCGGGCGCTATGCGAAGATTGCTATAGTCGAAGTGGCTGCCCGCCGACAGTTTCAATCCAATCCTTGCTGAAATGTTCCGCCATAGCAGGTGATAGGCCGGGTTGACTGTAAAACTGCAGCCGCTATTGAGGACATCGGCGATAATGGCGAGGCTGAAGCGGCTATCTCCGCTAAGCTTTACACCGCCTTCGAGATCTGCGCGGAAGCGGCTGTCGCGGGGTGCCTCAATAATGGAAGTTCCGGCCATGCGGTCGGCTCCGAGCGAGATGTGAGAATACGTGGCACCGACCGACCAGTCGAATTTGTCGTTGTTGCCGTTAAGGCCGAGGCGAAGTTTGAAGTCGTTGATACGCTGTGAAGTAGCGTCGCTGAAGTATTCGTCTTTATTCCACGAGCCTGCTCGAGTAAAGCCGTAGCGGATATCAAGCGAGATGCGTGCAAGATCGGAGAAGCGGTGAGACCCGTTGGCTTCAATGCCGAAAATGTCGAGACCTTTACGAGGTGCGTCGGCCGAAGCACCCCAGTTGGCACCGGAGTAGATGAGAGAGGCTGCGGCATGTGAGTCGGAGGTGTCGTACAAGCGGTAACCGGCTCCTAAGGCACGGTCATAGACCGGGAGGTATCCCAGCCAAAGATATCCGCGGTAGGTGTCGGGGGAGGGGAGTCCGCTGAGAATGGGAGCATCTACAGCATCGGGCTGCGGAGTGTAGCTGCTTGTCGAGGAGTAATATGAGGGAAGGAGGGTGACCGGAGGTGTGAGAAGAGACGGTAGCTCAGGCGCTATAGAGGGAAGCGGTTGTGCCGCAGGAAGATCTGTGGCGGCTGTTCGGTCGACCGTAATCTGTGTGGAAAGATCCTCGGCGGCGGCCGTCAGTGCAACGCACGAAGCCAGCACGGCTGAAAGTATGCGGTGTGTCATAGTGTCGGCAGTATTTTATTTGTCGCCGCTCAGGCGTGTTTCTATCATCATGAAAATATCGGCCTCTGTGCCGGGATAATTCTCTTTGAGAGCCTCAAGATATTCACGGGCTTCGAAATCCTTTCCTTGCCCCGAATAAATATCGCTGATCAAGATGAATGTACGGGCCACCCAATAGCGGTGGGGAGATCCCGAATTGACAAATTTCTGAGCTGTGGCGAGAGCTTTTGCATCGTTTCCTTCTTCAAGGAGAGCGTCGGCGGCTTCGAACGCGCTCCGTGCACCATAGAGGTCGGCAGGAGACTGGGCCATTACGAGCCAGATAGAGATAGCACGCTCGGTGTCGCCGCTTGCAGCGAGCGCGGATGCCTTGGTAAAGCGGGCTTCGGACAGCACGGCGGCTCCGGCCGAAGATGCCAGAATGGCGTCGGCAGTGGTTCCGGCCAAATCGTGTTCGCCCATATCGCGTGCCGTGCGCATCAGGCCGAGCCGAGCCTCTGTGGCCGTGGCCAGGTCGGAAGCTTTGTCGGCGAGCCTACGGTATAGTTCGAGCGCTTCGGGCAGCTTTCCGGCCGAAGATGTGGCCCTCGCCTGTGCGAGAAGAGCATGCTCTGCTGCGGTGCTATCGGGATATCGTTCCAGAATGTAGGAGGAGAGGGTAGCCACTGACGAACCATTGCCGTCGGCGATTGCCTTGTCGAGTACAATCCTGAGCGCTTCCGGAGCATTGGCCGATGCGGGATTTTCGTGGGCAAACTTCTCCAGCGCTGCAGTCTCGCCCTTGCTCCGGAAAACATTGAGAGCTGACTTATACTGCAGATCCTCAGCTTCTTTCGGGTCGATTTGCGGAGCATTCTCCACGGAGTTGATGAAAGAGAGATATTCGTGAGCGTTGCCTGCATCGGCATATAGATTTTTCAGGAGAGCCGAAGCCTGAGCGGCCTCCGAAGACGTGGGGTAGAGGCTTATGACCGATCTATATGCCTCGACAGCGTCGTCGGTACGGCCCATGTCGAGGAGCGTCATTGCGAGCTGGAGATAGCCTCGCCGCCCTTGAGCTGTGAGCGGATAGTCGGCGATTAGTCTGCGGTAAGTGGCTACAGCATCGGCATTGCGGCCAAGACTTATCTGCGCCTGAGTGGTCTCGAGCAGAGCTTCGGGCATCAATACGGAAGAGGCGAAAGAGCGGGTGAAGAGCTCGAGGGCATCGAGTTTCCCTTCGTAGTCGCGCTGAAGGCCTTTCATCCTGGCACTTGCGAGGAGAGCGTAATCGCCAGTCGAGGGGCTTTGCTCGAATGCGCGTGTATAGTAGCCTTCGGCTTCGCTGAAATTGCCTTTCGAGAAGGCGATGTCGCCAAGGCGGTTGAGCACATCGGCCTTTGCCGGAGCTCCCGGCATCCGGTCGACAGCCTGAGAGAACCACGAAGCGGCCCCTTCGGCATCGCCGCTGTTGTAGAGCGAGTAAGCGAGGCCATATATGGCAGTGGGGCGGTTGGAGGCAGTGCGTGGAGCGCGATGAAGATAGCTCCGGTATTTCTCGGCGGCTTTTGCATGGTGGCCCTGCCGATACAGGAGGTCGGCACGTGCAAGGTCGACTTCATTGGCAAGTGAAGGACTGCTCTTTGAGAGGCTTTCGGCTCTTGTGAGATAGCTGTCGGCCGAAGAGTAGTCGCCGGTGGCGGTTGCTTCGAGCGCGAGTGCGAGGAGAGTCCGCTGGCGTGCCGCGCTAATTTCCGGTGACGGCTCGGAAATAGCGTCGAGGCGCCTGAGAGCCGACGAATAGTTGTTGTCGGCCATATACCCCGATGCGAGGTAGGCTCCTACACGGTCGGAGTAAGGGCCGTTAGGGTAGAGCGAGAGGAATTTTTCGAAGACCTCCGAGGTGGAGCCGAAGGGTACTCCAGCTCCGGCGAATTTTGCCGCGGCATAGTTATAGAATGCAGCCTCCCTCACGGCCGGATCGTCGTCGGTACGAGCTGCTTTATCGAAGGCTATTATGGCTGCAGATTTGTCGCCTGTGGCAAGAAGGCTCTGCCCTGCAAAGAGATAGGCGGACTGGCGCAGTGCTCCGCTTCCGCGTGAAGTTACTTCGCCGAGGTAGTCGAGAGCAAGTGCGTAGTCTCCCTTTTCGAAAGCGTCCACACCTGCGATATAGAGAGCCGAAGGCATGGCGATATCGGTGGGTGTGGCGGAGAGATAATTCTTTAGATAAGGTATTGCTTCGCTGCGCTGCCCGAGATTGAAGAGCGATTCGCCCGCAATGCGGTTGAGTTCGGGAGCGCGAGGCGAGGTGGTGTCGGACTTTCCTAAAAGACGGCGTGCACTCCGGGCTGCATTGCTGAAATCTCCTTCGGCAAAATCTATAGCCACAAGGTAGAATTCGGCTTCGGGACTATTTGCGGCCGATTTGGTGAAATATTGCTTTGCCTCGGCGTAATCGCCACGGTTGAAGGCAATTGCACCAAGGGTAAATAGCGCCTCGGCTGCTGTGGTGGGATACTTCGCGGCCTCGGAGAGTCTTGTCTGTGCCAGCTCGGGGTCGCCGGATGCAAGTGCCGCCGCTCCTGCGCTGAGGCAACTTTCAGCCCAAAGGGCGGGGGGAAGACTGCCCTGAGCAATAGCCGAATAAGCTTGTGAGGCGTCGGCATAGCGGCCGAGTGCCATGAGGCAGTCGGCCCGGCCTTTTAGGGCTTCTCCGCGGCGCCCCGCGGCAGGATATCGTTCAAGAAAAGAGCTGAAGGCCTCGAGGGCGCTGTAGTAGTCGCCGCAGCGGAATAGGTAATAAGCTCTGAGATAGTCGTAGTCGGCAGTGTTCTCGCTGCTGAGTGCCGATTGGTCGATGAAGCGCAGTGCGTCGAGAGCTCCGGCGAAATTATGTTGGGCAGCCAGAGTACCGGACTGCTGCAGAAGCGCCTCCGAAGTCGATTGTGCCGAAGCGACTAAGGTCGCCGCGGCGGCAATGGAGGCCAGAAAGAGCGGTTTCATAGGGTAGGGGAGGAAGAGGAAAAGGAAGAAACAGAACTATACCAGACGGTGGAAACCGGCCGGAAGAGGGCAGGAGAAATTCATGTCGCGCCGAGTGACCGGGTGCACGAAGCGCAGAGTGCGCGCGTGGAGGCAGAGCCGGTGGATAGGCGATGAGGCGGCGCCGTAGCGGCGGTCGCCCACGATAGGATGTCCGGCTTCCTTCAGATGTACGCGTATCTGATTCTTGCGGCCTGTGGCGAGGCTGAGCTCGACCATGGAGTAGGGCTTGCCCGCTTTAAGAGTGGTATAATCCGTTATTGCGAGCTGGCCTTTCTCAGGATCTTTTGTCGAATATACTTCGTGAGCGGCATTCTCGGTGAGGTACGACCGTATGCGTCCCTCGGCAGGGTCCATATTTCCTTCGATCACAGCGACATATTTACGCTCGAGCACCATGTTGTTCCAGTTGTGCTGCATGGTTTCCTTTGCCTGCATGTTCTTTGCAAACATCATCAGCCCCGATGTGTCGCGGTCGAGCCGGTGAACGATGAATAGCTTGTTGCGTGGATCTTTGCGCTTGAGATACTCACGGAGTATGGCGTAGGCAGTGTTGTCTTTTACCTTGTCGTTGCCCATGGAGAGGAGTCCGTAGCCTTTCTCGATGACTATTATATCGTCGTCTTCGTAGACGAGCTTGATGCGCGGGTGAGAGAATACCTGAAACTCGCGGGTAGTGTTGACTTTCACTTCGTCGCCGGGGCGGAGTGAGAAGTCGAACTGCGTGGTGACGTTTCCGCACGCCATAACCTGATGATACTTAAGGTAATCCTTGAGTGTGGTACGCTTGGCGTCGGGCATCTTCGCGGCAAGAAATTCGAGCAGCGACTTCGGATCGTTTTCCGATACGGAGAACGAGAGAATGTTGTCGGGGCGGAACATTCCTGGGCGAGTGCCGGGTTTTGCAGCAAGAGCTTTATGGCGTGGCATGGCTTACTTCTTTTTGGGGATGCGGCGTGGTTTGGCCGGAGCGGCATCGGCGTCGGCGATAATTTTGCGAGCTTCCTCGAGGGTAAGACCTGCGGGGTCGGTCACGGAGCGTGGTATCTTATAGTTTTTCTTGTTGAAAGCTATGTAGGGACCGTAGCGGCCGTTAAGAATCTGGAGTGCAGGTTCTTCCTCGAATACTTTAAGGGTTTTGTTGCTTTCGGCTTCCCGCTTGGCCTTGATGAGGTCAATGGCCTGATCGAGCGTGACTTCTGCCGCGGGCAGGTCTTTGGGGATAGATACGTATTTGCCGTCGTGGCGTACGTATGGGCCGAAGCGTCCTATTCCGACCTGAACGGGAAGATCTTCGAATGTTCCGAGTTCGCGGGGGAAGTCGAAGAGGCGGAGGGCTTCCTCAAGAGTAATGGTGGAAACGGACTGATTCTTAAGCAGAGATGCGAACCGAGGCTTTTCGTCGGCTTCGGCATCACCGATCTGCACTACAGGGCCGAAGCGCCCGATCTTGACGCTTACCGGAGCTCCGGTGCCGGGCTCTGTGCCGAGGTAGCGTTCGCCGAACTTTGGTCCGCTCTGAATGGTGAGCGCGGAGTCGACGGCCGGGTGGAAGAATTTGTAGAATTCAGCGATTTCCTTATTCCATGGGAGTTTGCCGTGGGCTATTTCGTCGAATTTTTCTTCAATATTTGCGGTGAAGTTGTAGTCGAGGATATCGGGGAAATATTCGGTCAGGAAGTCGTTGACAATCATGCCTATGTCGGTAGGAATGAGCTTGCCTTTTTCTCCTCCGGTGAGCTGTGTGCGCACCTCGCGGCTGATGTTTCCGCCGGGATTGAGTGTGAGAGTGGTAAACTCGCGGGGAGTACCTTCGCGCTCACCGCGCTCTATATATTGGCGCTGCTGAATGGTAGAGATTGTGGGGGCGTAGGTGGAGGGGCGGCCTATGCCGAGCTCTTCCATTTTCTTTACCAGCGATGCTTCGGTGTAGCGTGGAGGATGCTGTGTGAAGCGCTCTGTGGCTTCGGCACCGGCGAGAGTGAGGGCGTCTCCTTCGTGGAGCGAGGGAAGTGCCTGCAGTTCGTCGGTATCGTTGCTGTCGTCGTCGTGTCCTTCGGCATAAACTTTCAGGAAGCCGTCGAAGAGGAGCACTTCACCCGAAGCGGCGAAGGGGTAGGGTAGTCCGCTGCCTTCGATTTCGACGGTGGTCTTCTGTATGCGTGCGTCGGCCATCTGCGATGCTATGGCACGGCGGCGGATGAGTGTGTAGAGTTTCTGCTCCTGAGCGGTTGCTCCTTCGATTGTTTCGGTCTCCACGTAGGTGGGACGTATTGCCTCATGGGCTTCCTGCGCACCTTTGGAGGCTGTGTGATATTTGCGGATGTGGAGGTATTTCTCGCCGAGACGCTCTTTGATCTGCTCCGATATTGCAGTAATTGCATCTTCGGAAAGGTTGAGAGAGTCGGTACGCATGTAGGTGATGTGTCCGTTCTCGTAGAGGCGCTGCGCTACCATCATGGTCTGTGAAACGGAGAATCCGAGTTTGCGTGCGGCTTCCTGCTGGAGCGTGGAGGTGGTGAACGGTGGTGCGGGGGCTTTGTGAAGGGGTTTTTCGGCCACAGATGTGACGGCGAAGGATGCTTTCGCGCATGCTTTGAGGAATGCTTCGGCATCGGCTTCGTCGGGGAGCCTGCGGGGGAGCTCGGCGCGGAGGGAGGCACCGGTGTTTGTGTCGGTGAATGTTCCGGTGATGCGGAAGTAGGGTTCGCTTACGAAGTTCTTGATTTCGTTTTCACGCTCAACTATGAGTCTGACAGCCACCGACTGCACGCGTCCGGCCGAGAGTGCTGGCTTGAGGCGCTTCCAGAGCACGGGGGAGAGCTCGAAACCCACGATTCGGTCGAGCACGCGGCGGGCCTGCTGCGCGTCGACGCGCGCACGGTCGATATCTCTGGGGTTTGCAATGGCGTGGAGAATTGCTTTCTTTGTGATTTCGTGGAAAACGATTCTTCGGGTATTCTCCGGTTTTAGGCCGAGCACTTCGTAGAGATGCCATGCAATAGCTTCTCCCTCTCGGTCCTCATCGGAAGCGAGCCACACAGTTTCGGCTTTTGAGGCCGCTTTGCGAAGCTCAGCCACGAGTTGCTCCTTGTCGTCGGGGATTTCGTAGACCGGCTCGAAGTCGCGGTCGACATCGATGCTGAAGCTTTTCTTCTTGAGGTCGCGGATATGACCGTAGCTCGACATGACTCGATAGTCGTCGCCGAGAAATTTCTCTATTGTCTTGGCCTTTGCCGGAGACTCTACTATGACCAGATTTTTGGGATTGCTCATGGTTGTGCGTTTTTCAGAGCGCAAAATTAGTCAAAACAATTTAATAATGTGTAGCTCGACAATTTTTTTTTGATTTTTAAGCAAATTGTAAGGTGGTGGGGCCGGTTGGTGAAGTTGTGGGGTGTGTGAAGTGTCATTTTGGTAAGCGAATTTCACAAACTCTTAACTTAAAACTCGTGAAAAGGGCAAGTATGTTAGTTAAAAACGAATTTCGGGGGTAAAATTAACATCATTTAACCGCTTAATCTCTTGTGTGTTTTAAAAGATAGCGTATCTTTGCAACCGTAAATGCCAGCGCATTAAGCGCACGACCCTCTTATCCTTCCGCGGCATACGTGCCGCGACAATCATTGACCAAAGCCTAATACCACCCCCGACGTGTCTATCCGGAGCAGTTTTCTAAAGAAACCGCAATGGCGCCGGGTGTGTCTTTTAGACTGTAAACATAATAGAAAACCAATACAATTTTATAAATCATGCACATTTCTACAAAATTCTGCGCTTTCGCTGCCGCTGCATTCCTTGCAGTAGCCGGAGCCACTGCCGCTACCCCGCAGGCAGGCCATGTAGATCTTACCAAGTTTGTCTACAAGGCGAAGAGTTCGCACAGTGCTTTTGAATCTCCAAGAGCTCTGCAAATCGCATCAGCTAACGCCAAGATGATGCGTGGCGATGCTGTGAAGTATAAAGCCACGGCTGAAGACCCCTATAAAGCAACCCGGACTCTGGGTCCGACCAGCACCTGGGGTGACCTCGACGGACCAAACGGCGAGCTGTGGTTCTATTCAATGGACTACGACTACGATGCTATCGTGATGAACGAGTATTGGACCGACTATATCCTCAAGTCTTTCGTGCTCAATATCTACGACGGCGAGTTCAAGATCGTGGCTACTATCAAGGACGATCTCGACTATGCAGAAGATGAAGTTCGCTCTCCCTACTTCGATCTTCTTCCTGTGCTTACCAAAAACTTCTTCAACGACGACGATAAGTATGAGGTGATCATGGGTCTTGCCATGAACACCACCACTCCCGGTATCAACCGCTACAGCTCTCTGATCTATCAGATCGACGGCGAGAAGGACGCGGACGGTAATGATAAGATCATTTACAAGCTTCCCGAACTCGTGTCGGACGTGCTCGATGCATCTGTAGACGGCAAAGAGCAGTTCTATATGACTGTTATGGGTGAGTATTTCCCCGACTATGATCCCGATGAAATCTTCGGCAGCCTTGGCGAGGAAGCTCCCGAACCCGGTAGCTCAGAAGCAGAGAACAGCCTCTACTGGCAGACTCTGAGCAAATCGCGCATTACCGTGACCACTTATAGCGGTGTTGACAGCGAAGGTAATCTCGTACCCGTGATCTCTCACGCTATTCCTCACCAGAACCTCCCCGGCGACCAGGAAAGCGCTGCTTTCACACTCACCAAAATGGTTGGCAACGACCCCGTGATTGTTTTCCAGCAGTATAAGGATTCGTTCTTCCTTCCCTATGCAAGCTACGATGCCGAGCTTATCCAGCGCCCTGACAACTCTCTTGAACTTGACATCTACACTCTTGCTCCCGGTAAGGCTGAGCTCCGCCAGCATACTTCGATTCCCTTTACTCTCGACAAAACTCTTGTGGCTCAGTTCTATGCTGTAGGTAACTTCTCTTATCGCAACGATATCAACTACACCGATTATAATTCGGGCGACAAGGCTGCATTTATTGTTCAACGTCAGGATAAGGCAGGCCTTGCCGACGAATCCTATCCTTCTACCTATATTGTTTACAATCCCGACGGAACCGAGCAGTTCACAATTTTCGAAGGTGCGGAGAGTGCACTCTCAATGAGCGACGTTCCCGGATTTGCTCCTCAGTATATGTTCGTAACCCTCGAAGGTGTCTACTACTTCCACTTTGTGAACATTCTCACCGGTGAAGAAGAAAATACTTTCAGCTACGTTCTCGAAATCGACGGTGACAACGACCCCGTGACCTCCAATCTCGACCGTGTACCCTACGGTGACAGCTACGCTTATGTAGGCGAGCTCTCTGCTCCCCTTGAAGCAGACGACTACACCTACGTTCGTATCGTATGGATGGACAAGAAAGGCGAGCCCCTGTTCGTCGATGAGCTCAATGCCGGTACTGCCGTTCACTATGCTCAGAGCTACATCAGCGCTGCTACTCTCAAGCCCGATGTATTCCACTCCGACAGCAAGCGTGAGTATATGCTCCTGATCAAGCGCGGCAATGAAAACGGCGGAACTACCGAAGACCTCCTCATCGCTCAGCCCTGCGACGAAGAGAATCCCGAAGGCAAGGATATCCTCCTCCTTACAGCCGACGAGCGTGGTGCTCTCCGCAACATCGCTCCCTACTCTGAGGTTGGCGTATCCAAGCTCGTGATCACTTACTACGACCGTATTGAAGGTATCGACAGCTACTGCGTAGACGTTTACGATCTTCCCTTCGACGATCCTAACTACAATAACGGTGTAGACGCACCCGAGGCTATCTCCAATGCCAACATCACCTTCAACGGCATCGAGATCTCTGCTCCCGGCGAACACATCGACCTCTACAATCTTCAGGGTATACTCGTGAAGGCCGGTAACGAACGTCTCAGCACCGCTTCACTCCCCGCAGGCGCTTACATCGCCAAGACTTCGCAGGGTGCCCTCAAGTTCATCAAGAAGTAATCCAAACCTTACCATGTGTAAAACCCCTTCCGGATGCGTGCGCACCCGGAAGGGATATACCGTAAAATAACTTATATATAAATGAGCAAGCACAGCATTGCAGCCCTCGCGCTGCTTTTTGCCGTTTCCGGAGCTTACGCTAAAACGCTGACCCCGGAAGAAGCACTCGCCAGACTCGAGACCTCGTCTCAGAAGAAAGCTCCCTCGCGTCTCCGTGCAGGAGCCCGTCTGGCTCACACTACCATGACAGAGGCCGGTACACCAGCGGTGTATCTCTTCAATTCCTCAAATGGTAAAGGTTTTATGGCCGTAAGTGCAGATGACTGCACCGAGGCACTTCTCGGTTACTCCGATGATTCGACTATCGGCACCGAGATTCCCGAACAGCTTGCATGGTGGCTCAGCCAGTATGCCGATCAGATCGAGTACATGAACAAGAGAGAGGCTACGGGCTCTCACGTGCTCAAGTACACTCCCAAGGCCGACACCCGTCAGCCAATCGCTCCTATGATCAAGACAGCCTGGGACCAGGGTGCTCCCTACAACGAGCAGTGCCCCACCAGCGGTACCGCACGTACGTACACGGGTTGCGTCGCTACTGCTATGGCTCAGGTGATGAACTACTGGCAGTACCCCGAAAAGGGAGAAGGCAAAGCCACATATACATGCGCAAGCCTCAGCAAGAAGCTTTCGCTCAACCTCGCCCTTAAGTCGTTCGACTGGGGTAATATGCTCGACACCTACACTCCGGGCCGCTATACTCAGGCAGAGGCAAGCGCCGTGGCTTACCTCATGAAGGCCTGCGGCTACGCCGTGAAAATGGAATATGGCGCTGATTCGTCGGGCGCACTTGAAATGAACATCGCTCCCGCGCTGGTCAATCACTTCAAGTACGACGGCAACATCCGCTATGAGATCCGCCAGTACTACTCGCTCCCTGAATGGGAAGAGATGATCTACACCTCTCTTAAAGAGTGCGGTCCTGTGCTCTACGGCGGTAACTCGATGATCGGTGGCGGTCACTCGTTTATCTGCGACGGCTACGACACCGACGGCTACTTCCACTTCAATTGGGGTTGGGCCGGTATGTCGGACGGCTACTTCAAGCTCGATGCCCTCAATCCCTACGCCCTCGGTACAGGTGGCGGCGGTGGCGGCGGCTACAACTTCGAGCAGGGTGCTACCCTCGACATCCGTCCTTCTACAGGCGGTCCTGTCACTCCCCAGCCTCTCGAACTTACTCAGTGCGGTTCGCTCTTCGGTGAAGTTGTAAACGACACCCTCCGTCTCGACCTCTATGTTGAGGCCGGTGCCATGTGGGTGAACTACAACCCCGAGGATTTGCGTGTTCAGCTCGGTGCTATCTTCGAGCCCCAGAACGGTACTCCCGGTGAGCCTTTCGTATGCGAACTTTCGGAGAAGCGCTTCCAGCTCCCCCTCGGCTACGGTGTAGCTCCCGACCAGATCAAGCCCTGTGTCGACCTCAAGGCTCCTGTTGAAGGCGGCGACCTCGTAGACGGTACATATAAGGTGACCGTAGCATGGGCTGATCCGGAACTTGACGTGCCCGAATGGCGTCCTGTGCGTGCAAGCTACTCTTATCACAACTTCGTGACCCTTACCAAGAAAGGCAACGATTATACTGTAGATGACGATCCTGTTTACCGCATCGACGTTACCAATGCATCTGTCGGCGACCTCTATGTAGGTCTCTGTGTGCCCGTGAAGTTCACCGTTAAGAACAACTCTCCCATCGACCTCACCAGCGGTTTCGCACCTGCTGTAGCCTATGATGATCAGATCATCATGCTCGGTGAGAGTGTGGCAGTGTCGCTCGCACCCGGTGAATCGCAGGAATTCGACTTCCTCGCCGAGATGTATAACCTGACCCAGTATCCTCCCACAGGCAAGGAAGTGTACTTCACACTCTTCGATGAGATGACTTACACCGCTTATGTCGACGACATCTATCTGCCCACTATCCTCAATGCCAACCCCGGTGTTCCCCGCGTAGCTACTCTGGACTATCCTACTATCAAGGGTGCTCAGACAAAGGTTGAGACCGTAGACGGCGAGGATGTGCCTGTATATCAGATTATGAACTCACACGAGATCATCACAGAGTGTAAGGTCACCCTCGAGAAGGGTATCTTCCTGAATCAGCTCTACGCCTGCACAATCCTTCCCTCACCCCAGGGTCTGGCTGTGGTAAGTGTAGCCGGTGGTCCCATGGAGATGGAACTCGGTAAGGTGTACGACTTCTCTGCCAACATCGCCAACAGCGGCTACGAAGACGGTAAGGTTTACTACCTGATGATGGGCTTCGACTACCTCGGCCAGCTCGCACAGGTTGTTGCTGCCGGTGTAGAAGGCGACTCCGCTCACACTTCGTACTTCCGTATCGTTGATTCGGGTGTAGAAGATGTAGTAGCCGACAAGGCCCTCAGCTACGACGGCGGTCTGATCAACGCCAACAATGCCGCTATCGAAATCTTCAACACCGCAGGTGTGAAGGTTGCCGAAGGCTTCAACGTGTACAACACTTCTTCGCTCGCAGCAGGTATCTACGTTGTACGCGCTGCCGGTAAGACAATCAAGATTGCCGTAAAGTAACACCTTTTATGACATAGAACCTCCGCCGAGGACACCGTCCCCGTGCTCCCGGCGGAGATTCTTCCTCTTCTCAATCAAAACCCTCGCAAAAGAATCTCTTAATACCCCTTAGTTTTATATGAAGAAACTCTACTTTCTGCTTCTTTCTTTCTTCATCCTCTCTGCTTTCGGTTTTGACTCATATGCCAAAAGCCTCACTGTAGAATGGAACAATCCCGGTTCGGTAAAATTCAAAGTCGGTTCACTCGGAGCTGACACCTTTACACCTGCAGCCGATCTTACGTCGTATACTTTCGAAGAGGCTCCTTCTTATCTCGTGATAATGCCTGCCGACGGTTTCGCCCTTGTGAAAGGCAGCAACAACAGCACGAACCCCAACTACAAGAACTGCAACGTGCAGCTCAACGCGACATACGGGCAGCTGATTTCATGCAGCTACTACGAATCCACCCTCACCTCCATGGGCGATAAACCTACTCTCACTATCGAGACAGCCAAGGTTAACCGCGACAAGACATTCACAATCGACATCGAGAATGGCGCTTCGTGCGTAAACGCTATCTTCACCTCGATGCTTATGTACTCGCCCGCCCTCACCAACGGCTCGAACACCGTGCATTTCAGCCCTGAGTTCGACACCGACCTCAACGTGAACCTGATCCCCGGCCTCGGCGCCACCACTATATATAAGGTAGAGCTCAACGGCAACGCTATCGCTTACAACAGAATCTACGACCAGTGGCAGATCGGTGCCATTAAGGAAGGCGACAAGCTCACTATCCGCGTTTTTGAAGGCGAAGAGCCCGTGATCGAAGACGTAACCCTTACTCTTGACGTTCCTCAGGGTGCCATTACAGCTATACGCAACGTAACGGCCGCAAAATTCCTCGACGTTCCTGCCGACGGCAAGCTCACCTTCCCCGAAGGATCTTCGATCCGCATCATGTTCAACACCGAAGACTTCGAATACATCTCATTCTCGCTCGACGGTAAGGACATCACTTCCAAGTACAATCAGGAATTCGGCTCTATCCAGTTTACCGTAGACAAAACCTCTACCTTCAAGGTTGAGGCCGAAGAAATCATCTGGCCCGACATCACGCTCACCGGCTACATCATGAATCCCGAAGGAGTGCGTCTCAACCTGGGATACTTCGAGACCGAAAACCAGGCAAACCTCTCGGACGGCACGCCTATCACCTCCGATCTCTCTTTCACTACCACCCTCACTTATCAGGACGAGGAGCTCGGCACAGTGACCAAAATGGAGACCTACGTGCTCAATGCTTCCCTCACGAAGTCGTTCAAGATCAACGTGAACTCCAAGCGCCCCAACATCTTCGTGATGCCTAAGGAAGGCTACTACATCAAGGTAGTTCTCGGCTGGGACGAAGGCGAATACAAGGAAGTGAACTATGTGGCCTGCGACCTCGCTCAGGCAAAGAGCTACACCTTCTATGTCATCGCAGAAAAATATGAGACCGATGCCAAGCTCGACGTCAACCTCCTTGGCGACTACAAGGTGCGCATCCTCCCCGATACCCGCATGAGCCAGCAGTGGAACAATCCTACAGTAGAGTTCTCGCTGCACAAAGGTATCCAGACTCTCGATTTCCTCGCTTCCTACAGCCTTCCCCTGACCTGCGGCCCCGCCGAGCAGTTCAACAACATCGAGGCCTTCTATAATGGCGTGGCTCTTCTCCCCGACGACAGCAACGCATTCACCGTTCCTTACGATAAGCCTTCCGACCCCACTCTTATCCCGATGCTGACTATCAACAACACGGGCAAGATCCAGTCGCAGGGCAACCTCAAGATCGAGGGCGAGGACAACGCCACTATCACCTACGGTCCTACCAAGACTCCCGCCGAGGCTCCCTATGCTTATCTCGTGGGCACGACGATCAACATCAAGCCTTCCGACCCCGCACTCTCAGTGGCAGTCAACGGTGCTCCTATCGAAGCAACCGACGGAGTCTACACCTTCGCCGTTGCCAAGAACATCAACACCGTGCTCATTGCTGAGAACGCCGGAGTAGAAGCAGTCGCTGCCGAAGCTCCCGCACTGAGCTATGACGGCGCTACCGTGAGCGCTCCCGGTGCCGAGATCGAGATCTTCTCCCTCACCGGTGCCCGCATCGCAAAGGCTCACGCCTCTTTCGATGCCACCCGTCTCCCCGCAGGCATCTACATTGTCCGCGCAGCCGGTCACACCCTCAAGATCATCCGCCGCTAATCAATAAGCTTCCCGGGCCTCCGGGCCCGGGAGCCTTCCTTGCAGATATATGAAGAAAATACAATACATATTGCTGGCGATATTCACGCTCGTATCAGCATCGGCCTGGGCAAAACCGCTTACCGTTAAGTGGTCTAATCCCGGGTCTGTGCGCATACTTACAGGAAGTATCGCCGGTCAGCCTGTAGACCTTGAACCCGGTCAGACCGAACTCGTCTTTGCGGAGGCACCGAAGTATATCGTTGTCTTCCCCACCGACGGCTACGCTCTCACTGCCGGAACGCTGAACAGCATCGCTCAGAGTTACCAGAACCTCAAGGTCTCCTATTCTTCATCGTATGGCCAGTATATCACCGCCGACCTCTACTCCAACATAATGGATACCCTCGGCGACAACCCCACAATGACCATAGAAACTGTCAAGGTAGAGCGCGACGACACCTTCACCATTGAGATAGAGAACGGCGCACGCTGCATCAGCGCCTCGTTCATCGCTCTCTTAGGCTATACACCCGAACTTCACAACGGCACCAACACCGTGAAGTTCAACCCCCTCTACGACACCAAGCTACAGGTTTCCCTCGTGTTCGGCGAAGGAGCCCAGACCCTCTACAAGGTCGAACTCAACGGCAAAGCCATAGAGAAATCAATCTACGGCCAGCGCTGGGAAGTGGGCGCTATCAAGCCCGGCGACCGCCTCGTGCTTCGGGCTTTCGAAGGCGACGAGATTGCCGCCACCTTCTGCGACCTCTCCGTACAGATCCCTGACGGCGCGCTCGTTTCGCTCTATAACCGCACCGAGCGTAAATTCATCGACCTCCCTGCCGACGGCGCACTTTCAGTTCCCGAAGGCACAGAACTCGCTTTCAACCTCAACACCGGCGACTTCACCTTCACCGGAATCACCTATGCGGGCACAAGCATATTCTCCGACTTCAACGAAGCCGCCTCGCAGCTCGTGCTCACCGTCAACAAGCCGGGCGCCCTCGTATTCGAGGCTATCGAGCGCGAATATGCCGACCTGCCCATGACCGCCTACATCATGAATCCCGAAGGCGTTCGTCTGACCCCCGGCTACTATAACTCCGACCTCAGCACCGATCTCAGCGGCGGCGCTTCCGTAGCCTCCGATATCGCCGTGGCAGGATACGTACTCACGGCCGACAAGACCCGCAAGTACTCCCTCACCGTGAGCGAACGCGCTCCCTACTTCTACGTCCACGCACAGCCCGGCTGGTATATCCGCGTCGTCCTCGCCTACGACGAAGGCAGCTTCGCGCTGTCGAACCGCGTGGAATTCAGCTTCGCCAACTCCAACTTCTACATCATCGCAGAGCCTTTCACCGACAACGCTTTCCTCGATGTCGAGCTCCTCGGCTCCGGTGCATGCTACTTCGAGGCCAACCGCGCCATTTCCGGCCTCTGGGATAATCCCACCCACAACTACAACCTCAAGCAGGGTTCTCAGCAGATAGGCTTCATCGAAGGCTACGACGACCCCTTCACCGCCCGCAACGTGGGCACAGGCGTCTTCGCCGTGTATAACGACGGCCTCGCTGTCAATCCCGACGACGACGGCAACTATATAATCCCCTTCCATGCACCCGCTCCTGCCGGGACATGGCCCAAGGTGACGATCAACAACTCCGGCAAAGATGTCTTCTCGGGCGCTATCAAGCTCGAAGGCGACGACAACGCCACCATAGCCTACGGCCGCGCGCGCAACGAGGCTTTCAGCCCATACACCTATCTTCAGGGCACGCCGGTGTATATTACCCCCTCGTTCGCTCCTGCCACAGTAACTCTCAACGGCAAGATCCTCACCCCCGACGCCAAGGGTACCTTCACCTTCGACATGCCCGTGGGCACGGCAAAGGTGACTGTCACCGAGGGTGATTCCGGCGTAGCAGCAGTATCGGCTGCCGACGCAACGCCCGCTCAGTATTTCAACCTTCAGGGCATACGCGTGGAGAATCCTGCCAAAGGAGGCGTCTACATACGCCGCCAAGGAGGAACAGCCACGAAGATAGTTTTCTGAACACAAGCGATATTCATTTCTAACGAAAGCCAACCGATTCATTAATGAAAAAACTTTACATCCTCCTGCTTGCAGCAGTATTAGGCTTGAGCTTCTCTTCGGCCGCCCAGGATACGGAAACCAAGTATCCTGTCAGCATCACGGCCCCCGAAGGAGTGATCGAGCGCATCACCTACGGCTTCACAAGCTACTATCCCCCGTTCGAAAATCTTGAATTCCCGGCCAACGCTTTCGTTAAGGTTATTCTCGACAAGACCAACTTCGGTATCGACCGTGTTACCGTCAACGGCATCAACTACAGCTCCGCAGCGTCGAGCTTCGGCCAGTTCTCCTTCTATGTGGAGAGCGCGTGCGAAGTAGTGATCGAGGCCCGCGACCTTAACACCGCCACCACCGACTACACAATCTACGCAGAAAATATCGAAGGCATCCGTCTTCGCACGGCGCGCCTCCTCACCGATCAGGGCGAATCCCTTGATCCGGGCCAGGGTCAGGCAATCACCACAAGCCTCCCCACCCTCGGATACGGCTATGAGTTCGATGCCGCCAACACCCGCAAATACACCGTGAACGTCACCGACAAATACGGCAAAGTGTGGGTATCGCCCGCTCCCGGCTGGTATATCCAGACAGTGCAGGTGATCGAAGAAGACATGTTCTCGATTCCCGGCGTCATCATGCAGGCCAATGCATCGGCCTCGTACATTATCGCCAAGAAATATGAGCTCGACGCAGAGATCATCGTGAACGTTATCGGCAACAAATACAGCTTCATGAGCTCGCGCAACCCCGACTACGGCATGTGGCAGAACCCCACCGAGCGCTACAGCATCCACGAAGGCTCGCAGAACATTGAATTCGTGCAGGGCATGAACCTCTTCAACGGCGTTCCCTCCTTCGAGTTCGGCATCCGCTACGCTACGGCTCACAACGTAGTCTACCTCAACGGCGAGGAAGCCGAAAAGGCTCTCGACGAAGACGGCAACGAAGTGGACGGCCACTACTTCGTGAACTACACGCCCGCCGAGCACACCCCCATTGTCACCGTCTACGCCGGTGACGACGCTCCTGCCTTCGGCACCCTCGAAATAAAGGGCGAAGGCGAGGCCACGCTCCTCTCCACCCCGATGGCTTACTCCGCCGAAGGCCCGTGGACCTTCCTTATCGAGCAGCTCGTTGAAGTCCAGCTCTCCGAGGCGGGCGCCACCGCCACCTTCAACGGCATGACCGTCGCCGCCGACGAGCAGGGCAAGCTCACCCTGCGTCTCGCTCTCGGCGAGAACACCCTTAACCTCGGCACCTCTGCCGCCGACCTCATCGACGCTCCCGAGGCACAGGCAACTTACTATAACCTCCAGGGCATGCCCGTGGCCAACCCCGCAGCAGGTGGCATCTACATCCGCCGCCAGGGTCCGAAGGTAGATAAAATCGCACTTTGACCAATAAACTCCCTCCGCTTCAAAAACAATATAATCAACCAATTTATTCACAAATGAAAGAGATCAGGCCGCTCTGCAAAATTTAAGGACAGTCTGACTTTTTGGAAACCGGATTTAGTATGAAAAAACTGTATTTCCTCCTACTCGCCGCTCTTCTGGGCACAGGTTTCTCTTTCTCTGCCAAAGCCCTCGACTTCACCATTAAGTGGGAGATCCCCGGATCGATCGTCCTGCGCATGGGATCCAGCAGCGCCGAGCCAGTGGCTATCCCCGACGATGCCACCGAGTACATCATCAAGGATTACGACAAGCTTTCGGGTGGAGAGAGATATCTCAACATCCAGGGCAAGGGCGAATACCTCATCACCGGCGCTCACTCGATCAGCGGCACCCCCGCTTTCAAGCCCGCAGCGTACGGCGACGCTCCCTTTGTCAGCGTGAGCATGTACAGCAGCGAACTTGAGCAGTTCGCTCCCGACTACACCCTTATCGTGGACTGCATCAAGCCCGTGCGCGACAAGACCTTCACTATCGACGTAGAAGGCGACGCTTCGATGATCTCCTGCAAGTTCTCTTCGACAGGCTACACCATTCCCCTGAAGAACGGCGAGAACACGATCGCGTTCAACCCCGAGCTCGACTACAACCTCACTATCGAGACCAACAATAAGATAGCCCTCAAGTCGCTGTCGATCAATGGCGAGAACGTGCCTCTGCCCTACATGTGGTCTACCGGCTGGAACCGAATCACAGTAGCCCCGGGCGACAAGCTCGTGGTAGTCACTCCCGAAGTGCCCAAGTATGCCGTTACTTTCGAGGGTGAGACAGGCGCTATCGAGTCGCTCTACTACACCGACTTCATCTACGCTCCCTTCACCGGCATTGAGATTCCTCAGGGCGGTATCCTCCGCGTCAACATCAACTCCGATGACTACACTCTGAACAGCATCCTCGTGAACGGTACCAACTACACCGCTCAGGCCAACACCAACGGCACATTCACCTTCCCCGTGAACGGCCCCACAACAGTGAAGATCGACGCCAAGGAGCGTGAATACGAAGATATCTACTTCACCATCATCGCCGAGAACATGGAAGGCATCAACCTCCGCGGAGCCAAACTGATGTCGGACGAAGGCGAAGCCCTCACTCCCGGTGCAGGTGCCGCAGTGACAGCCACAATTCCCTCTCTCGCCTACGGCTATAAGTTCGATATGGCTGCCACCAAGCAGTACACCGTAGCCGTATCTGAGAAATACGCCAAGATCTGGGCATCGCCCAAGGCAGGCTGGTATATCCAGACACTTCAGCAGAAAGAAGAGGGCGACATGATCACCGTAGGTGTGATCTCCGACCCCACGGCTTCCTACATCATCGCCAAGAAGTACGAGAACGACGGCGAAATCACCGTGAACGTCATCGGCAACATGACGAGCACTCTCGACTCGCGCAATCCCGACTTCGGCATGTGGCAGAACCCCAACCCCAATTTCCGCCTCGCCACCGGCACACAGACCATTGAATTCGTGAAGGGAATGACTCTCTTCAACGGCGTGCCCGCGTTCACCGCTTACATCAGCGGCGCTACCGAAAATAATAAGGTGTACCTCAACGGCGAAGAATGCGAGCAGGCAGTGACCGACGACGGCGATGCAATCCTCGGCAAGTACTACTTCAACTACGCCGCTTCCACTCCCGCACCTATCATCACCTACTATGCAGCTACTGAGGCACCGAAGTTCGCCACCCTCACCATTAAGGGCGACGACGCTGCCGAGCTCCTCTCCACACCTCTTGCTTACTCCGCACAGGGCCCCTGGAAGTTCTTCACCAACTATCCCGTGCTCGTACGCCTCTCCAACCCCGCTTTTGAGGCAACTCTCAACGGCACCAAGGTGACAGCAAACAGCGAAGGCATCCTCGAGATCGCACTCACCGAAGGCGACAACACCCTCGAGCTCGCCGCCCCCGCTATCGAGTACGCCGACTACCAGGCTATCGAGCCCGCTGCCGGTGCTACCGTAAAGGCACTGGGCGAATTCAAGCTCATCATCCCCTTCGATGAAAACACTCTCTTCCAGCCGATGATCGACTGGGATCTCACCTCGGCCATTACGCTGACTAACGGCACCACCACCATCACCGGCGCCGAGCCCGGCGAGCCCGAGCCTATCACCGACTCCTCGTGGGCAACTGTCGCCATTGCTATGCCCTTCACCCTCTCCGAGGCAGCTACCGAAGCGGGCGAATGGACCCTCACTATCCCCGAAGGCCTCATCTACACCGGCACTTACGACGAAGCTACCGAAGCGTTCATCCACAACGGTGTGACCTTCAGCGGCCTCACCGCCACCTACACCCTCGATGCCAACGCTTGCCCCTACACCCTCAATCCTGCAGCGGGCAGCAACATCACATCGCTCACCACCTTCACTATCACCTTCGACGGCTACACTACCGCCGCATGGGATGAAGAGACCGCTATCACACTCTCCGACGGTACAGAAAACTATACCGCTATGGAAGTGAAGATCCCCGAGGATTCCAACACCGCAACCCTCTTCTTCAACGCTTCCTCTTCAGAGCCCGGACAGTGGACCCTTACTATCCCCGAAGGAGCCTTCATCCTCGATGCCAAGGCTTACTCCGAAGCTGTGAGCGCCACCTACGACTACGCTCCCAACTGGAAGCTCACCCCTGCCCCCGGCAGCACTATCGAGAACGGCAACGAATTCACCCTCGAATTCCCCTTCGCCGAGAAGGCTGAGTTCATCGGCGAAAGCTACGCTATCCACCTCGGCAACGCTATGTACGTTACCCCCGGCTACAACGTGACCGCCGTTGCCGGTGCCGAGCACCCCACCTTCAAGCTCACTCTCAAGCCCGGCGCAGCCCGCGTGCCTATGGGTCTTCTCACCCTCGGCATCGACGAGGAATCGTTCCTTATCGACGGCGAACCCAACGCGTACATCACCGCTGAATACAATGTGCAGTACGAAGTAGGCGCCGACTATCAGGTGACCCCCGAAGGTACTCTCGTGCCCGACGACTGGGGCTGGCTCTATCCTACCTTCATCTTCGAAGAAGGTGCGAGCGTACGCTTCGTTGGCAGCTACTACAATACTGTCACCGTTACTCTCGACGGCAAGCCCCTCAAGGCCGGTGAGCAGTTCCAGGCTTCTATCGAAGGCATCTACCTCATGTTTATGATCGCTATGCCCGAAGAAGGCGGCAGCGAGCTCGAGATCAGCATTGCAGAAGGCGGCCTCACTATCGGTGGCAAGCCCTCGCCCGCTATCTCCCACAGCTGGGCAGTGGCTACTCCCAAGGACTACACCTATACTATCAGTGTCGATCCCGACGAGACCACAGGCGACCTCAGCTCTATCACCGTCTACTTCCCCGAAGCTCAGACTATCGCCCTCGGCGACTATCCCAACGCATCGCTCCGCGACAGCAAGTTCAACTACTTCGTCAACGGCTCCTTCGAGCTCATCCAGGGCGAGCGCACAGGTGTGAAGATCACCTTCAACCCCGCTCCTGCCGACGACGGTATCTACACCTTCGACCTCCGCGGCGGATCGTTTATCCTCGACGGTGCTAACAATTCGCCTGAAATCAACGCCGTCTACAACTTCGACAAGAGCACCGCTATCGACGCTATCTCTGTCGAAGCCGACGACGCCGTTTACTACAACCTCCAGGGTATCCGCGTTCACAATCCCGCCAAGGGCGCTACCTACATCAAGCGCCAGGGCAACACCGTGACAAAGATCGCTCTCTGACAATTTTCCCCGGCGACGTGCCTCGGGCACTACACCTGAGGCACGCCCCCGGATTTTATACAAATCTTGCTTCAAAAACAAAACTAATTAACCAATTTTATTAACCAAGGAAAGAGATCAGGCTGCTTTTGAGCACCCTGACTTTGGAAAAACCAGATTTATTTATGAAGAAACTGTATTTCCTCCTTCTCGCCGCTATTCTTAGCACGGGATTCTCTTTTTCGGCGGCGGC
>CAYYQS010000012.1:0-2710 GCA_964472555.1 uncultured Bacteroides sp. | reverse complement strand
TCGAAAAGGGTACACGCGGTTGGACAGGTCTCGTACCCACTCCCGGTGCAAAGTATGTGATCACTACGGCGAGCGACAGCTACCCCATCACAGTCAACGACCCCATGGGTGCTATCACTTACATCAACACAGGCGTGTTCCACGAGCCTCCCTTCAACGGACTTGAGGCCCTCAAACACTCTACCGTAACGGTAATAGTCAACAACATCGACTACAACATCAACTCAGCTACCGTAAACGGAACCTCCTACACAGCAGATGCTTCCTCCAACGGTTCTTTCTCCTTCACTATCGACGCTGCTTCTACTATCACCATAAACGCTTCTGAGAATACCGCCAAGGTCGGCTTCACTATCTACGCCGAGAATATGGAAGGTGTCAACCTCAAGGCTGCCCGCGGCATGGACGACGAAGGTGAGACCCTTACCGCAGGTACAGGCTCAGCAGCAGGTTCGCTGCCTTCGCTCGGTGGTGGCTACACTATTGCCAACGCCAAGAGATACTCTGTGGAAGTTCCCGCCCGCTTCGGCAAAATCTGGCCCTCGCCCAAGGATGGCTGGTATATCCAGACTGTTCAGGTTCCCGACGATCCTACCAAACCCTCCAAGGACATCAACCCCGCAGGCTGTATCATCACCGAGAACGCCCAGGGTTCTTACATCGTTGCTCAGCCCTATGTAGAAGACGCTGAATTCATTGTCAACGTAGTAGGCGGCATGAACTGTACTTTCGCTTCGGGTAGCCTCGAGTGGGGTATGTGGGAAAACCCCATGCCCAGCTACGCTATCTCGCGCGGTACTCAGACTATCAAGTTCGTGAAGGGCATGAACCTCCTCGACGGCAAGCCTTCATTCGTTGGTAACATCCCCGGCGGTACTTCTATCAATCAGATCTTCCTCGACGGCGAGCTCTGTACTCAGGCCGACGACGGCAACGGTAACATGATCGACGGTAAGTACACCTTCGCTTACACCGAGTCGACCACTCCCCACATCCTCACCTACTATGCAGGCACAGCGGCTGCTCAGCAGGGTACCCTCACTATCAATGGCGACGGTGCCGAGCTCCTTACAGCTCCTCTGAAATATTCTGCAAAGGGCCCGTGGGAGTTCTTCGTAAACGATCCTATCGAAATTCAGCTTCCCGCTAACTCTACTGCAACTCTCAACGGCGCTACAGTAACTCCCGATGCTAACGGCAAGCTCTCCCTCAACCTCCGCGCAGGTGCCAATACTCTCGAGTTCGCCACTTCTTCGGTAGCTTATGCTGACTACGAAGGCATCAAGCCTGAAGCCGGTTCGACAGTTAAGTCGTTCTCTGAGTTCCAGCTCCTCATTCCCTTCGACGAATCTTCGCTCGACCAGCCCAGCGTCGACTTTGATCTCGCAGAGCAGATCACCTTCACCAACGGTACCACTACTATCAAGGGTGCTACTCCCGGCGAAGCTGAGCCTACCCTCGACGCTAAGTGGAACATGATCGGCGTGAGCATGAACTTCACCCTCTCGCAGACCGTGACCACTCCCGGCGAATGGACACTCAACATTCCCGCAGGTCTCGTGTACACCGGCTCGTGGAACAACGCTACTTCCTCTATCAATAAGGATGGTGAGCAGTACGGTGCCTTCTCTGCCAAGTTCACTATCGACCCCAGCTACGTGGCATACAACATGATCCCCGTTCCCGGTGAGACTCTCGACAATGTAAACAGCTTCACCATTGAATTCACCGCTGCAACAAACGCTGAATTCAAGGGTACCGATGCATCGATCTACGTTACCGACGCTGCCGGAAACAAGATCACCGGCTACACCGTAGAGAGCGAAAGCGCTACCGGCAAGCCCGCATTCACCATGTCGCTTCCCGAAGGTGCTACCCTCGCTGCTAACGGTAAGGCTATCCTCACTATCGAAGCAGGTGCATTCAATATCGACGGCGAGGCTTCGCCCGCTATCTCGGTTGAGTACACCATCGAGGCTGAGGACGCTACCGACTACACCGACTACATCAGCATTTCGCCTGCTCCCGGATCTACCGTTAAGAAGATCCAGAGAATTACTCTCGTATTCCCCTACGACGAAACCTCCGGTCTCGAACCTAACCTCGGCTGGGATGTGCTCGAAGACGCTACTCTCTCTAACGGCACTACCACAATCAAGGGTCTCGAAATGTATGCCGATCCTCAGCAGACCGAAGACAAGACCGCTATGACTGTGGTTATGACATTCAAGACGGCTGCTACAGAAGCCGGTGAATGGACTCTCCACCTCCCCGCAGGTCTTGTTGTCGTCGGCAAAGCGAATGCGGACTACACTCAGTTCGACCCTGTAGTGACCATGGCTGCTGTCGATGCTAAATACACCATCGACCCCAACTACCTTGCCTACAACCTCCTCCCCGCAGCCGGTGCTACACTCGAGAACATCAACAGCTTCACTATCGAATTCCCCGAAGCTGACGGCACTGCCAACTCGAAGTTCAATGGCTCCGAATCTTCTATCTACCTTACCGACGCCGCAGGAAACAAGATCTCCGGCTACACCGTAGAAGCTGAGAGCGCTACCGGCAAGCCCGCATTCACTCTAACTCTCGAAGGCGACAACATCGTTAAGGCTGCCAATGGTAAGGCTACCCTCACCATCGAAGCCGGTGCATTCACTATCGACGGCGAGGCTTCGCCCGCTATCACAGCTGAGTACACTATCGAGGC
>CAYYQS010000011.1:0-29238 GCA_964472555.1 uncultured Bacteroides sp. | reverse complement strand
TGGCAAACCACGATTCTTCTAAAAAGCGCATCCGCCAGACAGCTACTCGCCGTCTCCGTAATCGCTACTATGCCAAAACCGCGCGCAACGCTGTGCGCAACCTCCGCAAAATGACCGATAAGGCTGCTGCTGAAGCTAAATACCCCGAAGTTGCTGCTATGCTCGACCGCCTCGCTTCTAAGAACACTATCTCTAAGAACAAGGCTTCAAACCTCAAGAGCAAGCTCGCCAAGCACATCGCCAAAATCTCGGCCTGATTGCAAAAGATTACCGGCGCTTTTGATACGCCGGATTTGATGGCCCATTCGTCTATCGGCTAGGACGCAAGATTTTCATTCTTGAAAGAGGAGTTCGATTCTCCTATGGGCTACACGACCGGCTCCAATCTTTACGATCGGAGCCTTTATTTTTCCCTTATGATCAAAAATCTCCTTTTCGACCTCGGCGGCGTAATCATAGACATCGAAAGAGAAAACTGCGTAAAGGCTTTCGAAGCTCTCGGCCTTAAAGATGCCGACTCCTACTTCGGCCTTTATGCCCAGAGCGGCATATTCATGGCTATCGAAGACGGCTCGATGTCGGTAGACGCATTCCATGCCGCCCTGCGCGACAAACTCCCCGCAGGAGTGAAGGATTATCAGATCGACACGGCCTTCCAGAAGTTCATCACCGGAATACCAAAGCACCGCCTCGAAGCTCTCAGGGCACTCCGCCGCAAGGGCTACGGCATCTACCTGCTGAGCAACACCAATCCAATAATGTGGCGTGGTGTGATCGCCGGAGAATTCGCCAAGGAAGGACTGCGCCGGGAAGATTATTTCGACGGAATGGTCACATCCTTCGAAGCTAAAGCCGCCAAACCCGACCCGAAAATATTCAAGTACGCCGCCGAATTCTTAGACATCAAGCCCGAAGAAACCCTATTCTTCGACGACTCGGAGAAAAACGTCGAGGCCGCCCGCGCCCTCGGCTTTCAGGCCGTACACGTCGAGCCCGGAACGGAATTTACCGATTATATCCCCTCTTAATGGCACAGCACCGCACCGACGCATTCATGGCCACGGCAGGGATGTTCGACGGCGTCCATGCCGGACATCGACATGCGCTGGAGGCTCTCGGCAGCAAAGCTGCTGCCGAGGGTCTGCGTCCGCTTGTCTTCACTTTTACCCAACACCCTCTCACGGTCACCGCACCCGACCGTGCTCCCCGCCTCCTCACCACACTTCCCCAGCGCGAAGCATTGATAAAGAGCGTTCTGCCCGATGCAAAGGTCGTAGCACTCGATCCTTCCAGCGGTCTTCTCAGCCTTACGAGCCGTGAATTCCTCAAGAAGATAAAGAATGAATATGGTGTTGAGGCCTTCGCCATGGGATTTAACAATCACATAGGGCGCGATAGGGCTTCGGCAAGCCAGCTTCAGGATGCCGATGTGCCCGTAGCGGGTCTCCCTGAATTTCCCGACTGCCGTCATTGCAGCTCGTCTATCCGGCAGGCTATCGCCGAGTGCCGTTTCTCCGACGCTGAGCGTTCGCTTGGGCATCCTTGGGAGTATATCGGAAAGGTAGAACACGGCAAGCAGCTCGGACGCTCCATAGGCTTCCCCACGGCCAATGTGGCAGCTGTTGAGCCCTGGCAACTACTTCCCCCCACGGGCGTATATGCCGTTGATGTCGCCCTCCCCGACGGTTCCCGCCGTCGCGGAATGGCAAACATAGGCTATCGGCCCACCGTCGACGCTTCCGGAGCCCCATTGAGCTTCGAGATCCACATTCTCGACGTCTCCCCCGACCTCTACGACAAAAATATAGGCGTACGCTTCCTCGGCCGAATCCGCGATGAAAAGCGTTTCGGTTCGCTCGAAGAACTACAACGTCAACTTCAAGCCGACGCTCAGGCCGCCCGCCGGTTCGATCACGAATAAAACCCTGACTTATGAAGAGATTCCTCACTATAATAATAGCATGCTTTGTGCTGACCGCCGCAATAGGCGCCGCTTCTCAGGCTGCCCGTAAAGACCGCTTCTCACGCAAGCTCAACACATTCAACACCATTGTTAAGGAGCTGCAGACAGGCTACGTCGACACCCTCGATGCAAACACGATCATGGACAAGACCATAGAGGCCCTTCTCTATCAGATCGACCCTTATACTGAGTACTATCCTGCCGACAATCAGGACGAGATACTCTCGATATCACAAGGCCAGTATGCGGGAATAGGCTCATTCATCGGCCGTCACGACGGAAAAATCTATATCACCGAACCTCAATGGACTTCTCCGGCACGCAAAGAAGGCCTCAGGGCTGGCGATATCATTCTTGCCGTGAATGGCGACAGCGTGACGACGTCGACCGACGTATCGGAAGTGAGCAAAAAGCTCCGGGGCCAGGCAGGCACCGAAGTGCGCGTCGACGTAAAGCGTCCCTACGCAGCCGACTCGCTACTCACTTTCAATATCACCCGCGCCAACATCAAGGTCAACCCCCTGCCCTACTTCGGCATACTTCCTTCAGGAATAGGATACATCCGGCTCACTACCTTCAACGAGAGCAGCGCGCGCCAGGTGCGCGAAGCCATTCTCGACATGATGCGTTCGCCCGACCTTAAAGGCATCGTCCTCGACCTCCGCGGCAATGGAGGCGGCCTCCTCGAAAGTGCAGTGCAGATAGCATCGAACTTCGTACCCAAAGGTACTGAGATACTCCGCACCAAAGGCCGTGACCCGCGCGAGGAACGCGTCTACAAGACCGTGACAAAGCCGCTCGACACAAAAATTCCTCTGGCAATACTCACCGACGGAGGCACAGCATCGGCATCGGAAATCGTGGCCGGATCGATGCAGGATCTCGACAGAGCCGTCATCATCGGTGAACGGTCGTTCGGCAAAGGCCTTGTGCAGACCACCCGTCCCCTGCCCTACGACGATATTCTCAAGCTCACCACAGGGCGCTACTACATCCCTTCCGGGCGTCTCATCCAGGCTTTGGATTACTCGCACCGCAATCCCGACGGCACTCCGGCACGCACACCCGACAGCCTCACCAACGAATTCGCCACCAAAGGCGGACGCATAGTGCGCGACGGCGGCGGCATCACACCCGACGTGACCGTCGACCAACCCGACGCCAACAGACTCCTCTACAATATAATAGCCGACTTCTGGGCCTTCAACTTCGCCAATAAATTCGCTGCCGAGCATCCCGACAGCATCTCCGCCGACTCCACCATAGTCACCGACGAAGTATTCGAAGCTTTCAAGGCATCGATCGACCCGGAGAAGTTCAAATACGACCGTCAGTGCGAGACTGCCCTCCAGTATCTGCGCGAGGCTGCAAAGAACGAAGGCTATATGACCGACTCGGTAGCCGCTCAGTTCGACATCCTGAGCTCACTCCTCAAGCACGATCTCAACCACGACCTCGACATCAACCGTAAAGCTATCACCGGCATACTCGAAGACGAAATCGCTATCCGCTACTTCTCCGACGGCGAGCGTGTGCGCCGCAATCTTCCTACCGACACAGTCCTCAACGAGGCCGTGACAATACTGCTCGATCCCGAGCGCTACAAGGCCCTGCTGTCGCCTGCGAAAAAATAATCTTCCAAAGGCAGCAACCCTTTCTCTTCATCTTTTCATCAAAATCTCTACCTAAACTCTCGACCCGTACCGGATACCGGTGCGGGTTCTTTCATATTTCCACCTCCGTTTACGTATTTCCGCGTAGTGGTGCGGTCTATATAATATGAAAGCCATGAAAAATCAGGTTACCGGGCAAAATCAAGAAACTCCTGCCAAGAAAAAGCTCGGACTCTTTCCACGTGTAGTGATAGCTATAGCTTTAGGAGCATTGTTAGGTCTTGTCATGCCGGAATTTATGCTCAGGGCTCTAAAAACTTTCAACATGCTATTTGCACAGCTACTGAAGTTTGTAGTGCCGTTGCTCGTCCTCGGACTCGTCACGCCTGCGATAGCCAATCTGGGTCGCGGTGCCGGAAAAATGCTTATTTCGGTGGTAGTTCTGTCGTATCTGTCGACTATCTGCGCAGGATTTTTCGCCTTCGAGTGTGCCACATCTCTTTTTCCCCATTATCTTCATGTAGGCGAGATAGATGCCGCTCATCAGGCCGAAGCTGCCGTCGAGCCATACTTCAAGCTTTCCATTCCGCCGGTATGCGACATTCTCACTGCGCTCGTGCTTTCCTTCATGATCGGCGTGGGAATTATCTTCACAAACGGCGACATCATAAAGAAAGGATTCGATCAGTTCGGAGAGATCATAAAGCTCACTATCGAACGCGCTATCATACCTCTCCTGCCCGTGTATATCTTCACCATGATCTGCGAAATGAGTGCGGGAGGCAAACTCGGTCTGATAATGGGCACCGGAGTGAAGGTAATCCTCACCGGTATCGGGATATCTATACTCTACCTCATCATCCAGTACCTTATCGCGGGCACGATAGCTCGGCGTAACCCCGGCCGCTGTCTGTGGAATATGACTCCGGCCTATCTCACCGGCTTCTCGGTATGCTCATCGTCGGTAGTGATTCCGGTGACCCTCGAGAATACTCTGAAAAACGGCGTCCGGCGCGATATAGCGGAATTTGTAGTGCCCCTGTGCTCCACCGTCCACATGTGCGGCTCCACGATAAAACTCGCCACTACGGCGGTCGCCGTGATGTATCTCTGCGGCATGGAGCCCGACTTCGCGCTGTTTGCCAACTTCGTGCTTCTGCAGGGAATTTCATCGGTAGCCGCACCGGGCGTAATGGGCGGCGTGCTCATGGCCTCGGTCGGACTGCTTGAGACCGTTCTCGGCTTCTCCCCGGAGCAGAGTGCCTTGCTAATGACGATATACCTGGCACTCGACGGCTACGGCCCGGCATGCAACGTCACCGGTGACGCTGCCATTGCCCTCGTAGTAGACCGCTTTTTCGGCCGTAAAGACAAGACCGCCGAAGAAGTTCAGCCTTCGCTACAGAACGGTATTGCGTAGTCCGGTAGTGCTACCGGTAAAATTCTTGAAGCATACTTACGTAGTCGGCCCTCTTAATCGCGTCAATTAGCAGATACTATGAAAAAGCTATGACAAGCGAAGAGATTAAAAGCTGGTTCTACGGTGAAGTGTCGGCCGACCGTCAGGCTGAGATGGAACAATGGTTTATAGCCAACATCAACAGTCCGGTGCTCGACGAAGCACTCACTGAGATACTGAAGACATGCAGCAAAGCCGATAAAGAACGTACGATGCTTGCGTTCCACGACATCTGTCACCGTCTCGGGCTGACACCTCCAAAACATTACAGGTTGCAGACCATACGGCGCATGGCGCTCGGTGCGGCAGCGGCCCTGATTGCCGGAATTGTCATTGGCTCTTCATTCACTCTGAGAGATCAACCCCGACAAAGTACACCTCAGTGGGTGCAGATCTACTCCGGGACCGGCACCACTAATACAGTCGTGCTACCCGACTCCTCAACCCTCCGCCTCAGCCCCGCAAGCGTGCTGATCTACGACGAGACCTCGTTTTATGCCTGCCGCGAGGTGTATCTCCACGGCGGGGCATACGCCGAGATCACGGCCGACAGCGAGCATCCGTTCATCATCCGCAGCGAAGATGCCTCGGTTACGGTTCTCGGCACAAGATTCGATTTCAGCAACTATGCCGAAGACAATGAAATGGAGGTCAAACTCTATGAGGGCAAAGTGGCTCTGCTCGCAAACTACGCCGAAAGATCCGACACCCTAAATCTTATCCCTGGCGAAGTTGTGAAAGTCGATAAAAGGACTGGTGACCACCATATCCTCGGTATACGCGGCCTCGACGGCTACTCTTCAGGCAGTTTCCATTTCATCAACAAGGAACTCAGGGATATAGCCAACGAACTTGAACGCCACTTCGTGGCCAACATATTCATTGAAAGCGAAGAGCTCAGGAGCCGAAAATTTTACGCCATTTTCGCAAACAACGAGAGCCTCGACCAGATACTCGACGGCCTTAACGCCTCAGGGCAAATGGAAATAAGGCATTTGGACAATAATATCGTGATAATCCGATAATTTCCCCTTTCCCACTAATATCAACCAACTATCACATACAATGCAACTATTTTCTTTCCGCCGGTACGCCCGCACCTTGCTGCTCATATCCGTGTGCGCGTTATGCCCGGGCATAGCTCTGGCAGCCGGTATTGATTTCCACATCAAAGACGCTACAGTGCACGAAGCCGTGCTTCAGCTGCAGCGTCAGCAGGATTTCTCCATTATAGTCGAAAGCGACAATGTGGATATGAACAGGATCATAAACCTTTCGCTTACCGACGCTTCAATCGACGAAGTGTTGTCAGGAATCTTTTCCGGACAGAACGTGAGCTACAAGGTCGACGGGAAAAGGATACTCGTCAGTAATGGCAAGCCGAAAACCCAACAGAAATCAGTCCCCGGCAAATCATGGCGCACGATCCGGGGCACAGTGACAGGCGCTTCCGACGGTGAACCCCTCATCGGCGCAACAGTCAAGAATCCCGAAAACGGGCGTGCCGTGACCACGGATATCGACGGCAATTACTCTATCGAAGCAGCCTCAGGGCAGAAACTACTCTTTTCCTACGTAGGATATGCCGAAGCCGAGCACAAGGTTGGCGAAAGCAATACTCTCGACGTGAGCATGCACGAAGCCACCCACGCACTCAACGATGTTGTAGTGGTCGGTTTCGGAACACAGAAAAAGGTGAATCTTACCGGTGCCGTGGGCATCATCGACAGCGAGGAGATAAACGGACGCCCCGTTGTATCTGCCGCCCAGGCGCTTCAGGGTCTCGATCCTTCGATGAATATCGGCATTAATTCGGGTAAGGCCGACTCGGGCTACAGCATCGACATCCGCGGCACATCGTCGCTCAACGGAGGATCCCCTCTGATTCTTGTCGACGGAGTAGAAATGGAGCTCAATCGGCTCAATCCCAACGACATCGAGTCGGTTTCGATTCTCAAGGATGCTTCGGCTGCCGCAGTCTATGGTGCAAAAGCTTCGGCAGGCGTTGTGCTCATCACCACTAAAAGCGGAGGCAATCAGCGCGTGAAAATATCATATAACGGCCGTTTCGGCATTCAGCAGAATACCACAAGCACCGACTACATCAGCAATGGCTACGACTGGGCGCAGACTATCAATAAATTCTGGTATTACTCCAATACCGGTCAGGGCCAGAACTATTTCAAATACAATGACGACGACTACGAGCAGATGCTCCTGCGCCGCAACGATAAGACCGAGCACCCCGACCGACCATGGGTAGTGACAGCCGAAGACGGCTCGTACCGCTACTACGGAAACTTCGACTGGTACGACTATCTCTACAAGCGCAACCGCTTCCAGCAGGAACACAACGTATCGCTTAACGGTGGTAACGACAAAGCAAAATACTACATTTCAGGCCGATTCTACGACACCGACGGTGTGATGAAGATTCACAACGACCCCTACAAGAGCTACAGCATGCGTGCCAAAGTCGACCTCAACATCGCCAAGTGGCTCCGCTTTCACACAAATATCGGCTACAACTACGACAATATCTGGTGGCCCGGCATGAAAAACCAGCAGGCCGTAATATCCAACGCCGCAATGGGTGGATCGCCTGTGTTCACGCCCACCAATCCCGACGGATCTATCGTGCACCTCACCAACGTGGTGAACCAGAGTGCGGCTGTGCTCGGCGGCATGAACCTCATCCTCACCTACGACAAGAATTCCAATGAGGAAGTCACGAACAACGTCACTGTCAAGAACAGCCTTGAAATCGACCTCGCCAAAGGCCTTACCCTTCACCTGAGCCACGCCTACCGCTTTACCCACACTTTCGGCCAGTACCGCTACACCAACGCTCCCTACTCTTCCAAAGAGGGTGTGATACTCTGGGAAACGACATCGAAATTCCGCAACGAGCTTATCGAGACAAACCGCTCGCAGTACAAACACACATTCGAAGCTTTCGCCGACTACGCTCACACATGGTCCGGTGTGCACAACTTCAAAGCCATGGCCGGTATGCAGTACGACACCCGCTTCTACCGCAAGAATGAGATAGGAGTGGAAGGCAACCTCTCCGAAGAGCTCAACGACTTCAACCTATCCACCGGAGATTCTTACTCGGTAGGAGGCGGACAGTCGCGCTACAAGACCCTCGGCGTTTTCGCCCGCATCAATTACGACTACGCCGGAAAATACCTCTTTGAAGTCTCCGGCCGTGCCGACGGTTCATCGCGATTCTGGAAGAAAAACCGCTGGGGCTATTTTCCTTCGGGTTCCGTGGGCTGGCGCATGAGCGAAGAAAAATTCTGGGAACCTATGGCCACGTGGTGGAACAATGCCAAAGTCCGTTTCTCTATCGGTAGCCTCGGAAATCAGCAGGTGTCTGACTATCTCTTCATTCAGAAAATCAACACCGGACAGACCAATTCCGGCTTCACCTTCAATGGCTCCGACGACCTTCTCTACGCCCGCGAAGACGCTCCCGTGTCGGGCGACCTCACGTGGGAAACTATCACTACCTACGACTGGGGCCTCGATGTAGCATTCCTCAGCAACCGCCTCAACATGACCGGCGACTACTACATCCGCAAGACAAGCAACATGATGATGCCCGGAGCGTCACTACCCGGCGTCTACGGTGCTTCCGAACCTCGGACTAATGCTGCCGACATGCGTACCAACGGTTGGGAAGTGACTCTCGGCTGGCGCGACAGCTTCCGCCTGCTCAACAGCACTTTCAGCTACGATGTCAACGCTGGCCTCGGCGACTACGTGACCGAGGTGACCCGTTTCGACAACGACACACATCTCATCTCCCAGCACTACGTAGGCGAGCGCCTCGGTGAAATATGGGGTTATCGGGTAGGAGGTCTCTTCCGCACCGACGAGGAAGCTGCTGCGTACGCTCAGGAGGTCGACTGCTCGTTGCTCACCAAACGCATCGACGCCACTTCCACACGCCTCGGCCTTCATGCCGGTGACGTGAAATTCCTCGATCTCGACGGAGACAACAAGATCACAACCGGCAAAAACACTATCGACGATCCGGGCGACCGTACGGTAATCGGCAACTCCCTGCCCCGCTACTCTTATACCTTCGGCGGCAATCTCCGCTGGTATGGTGTCGATTTCGCAATACTCTTCCAGGGCATCGGTCGGCGCCACTGGTATCCCGGCACCGGTGAGGCAAATCTCTTCTGGGGTCCTTACTGCCGCCCGCACAACACATTCCTCAGCCAGCAGCTCGTCGACCAGATATGGAGCGAGGATAATCCTGATGCCTACTTCCCCTTCCCTCGCGGATACGAAGCTTACACCGGCAATCAGTCGCAGGACCGCACGCTCACAGTGGCCAACGACCGCTATCTTCAGAACGTAGCGTATCTCCGACTCAAAAACCTCACGGTGGGCTACACCCTCCCCTGCCTGAAAAAATACATAGAGCAGATTCGTATCTACTTCTCGGGAGAAAACCTCGCATACTGGTCGCCGATGAAGAAGCACAACAAGTACATCGACCCCGAAGCAGCGGTGTCAAGCTCGGCATATAAAGATGGTTCGGGCGAAGTGTACAGCTTCAGCAAAGTATTTACATTCGGCATCGACATAACCTTCTAACTCAGGAACGACACAATGAAGATCTATAAATATATGGTGGCCGCAGGCAGCGCACTGCTACTCACGGCCTGCAACCTCGACGAGCTTCCCAACGATGCTATCAGCCCCGACTCTTTCTTCCAGTCGGAAGCCGACCTTGAGCAGTACACCAACCAGTTCTATCTTATGGAGCCGGAAGCATACGACCTCTACGACGAGGTTTCGAACCTCGTGATCGACGGCCTTGTTCAACCTCAGGCATTGGTAGGGCTCAACCGTACGGTACCCGCAAGCGGAGGCGGCTGGTCGTGGGGAAATCTCCGGCATATCAACTACTACCTTCAGAATTCCGGCCGATGCACCAACGAGCCGGTGCGCAACTACTACGACGGCATCGCACTTTTCTGGCGAGCTTACTTCTACTTCGATAAGCTCAAGCAATTCGGCGAAGTACCCTGGTACGATCAGGTGCTCGCATCCGACGAGAGCGAACTTCTTGCCAAACCACGCGACAGCCGCGAGACTATCATCCGCCATATCATCGCCGACTGCGATGAGGCTGCCCGGCTTCTTGAAGTGGAACGTGTGAAGAGTGTCTATAAGATTTCCCGCCAGGCAGTGCTGGCGCTCAAGTGCCGCGCCTGTCTCTTTGAGGGAACTTTCCGAAAGTATCACTCCGGCCTCACATTCAATCCCGACGCTCTTCCCTATGAAGAACTTCTCGGCATTGCAGCCGAGACCGCCAATGAAATCATGACTTCGGGGAAATATAAAATCTCGAAGACAGGCTCTACTCCCTATTATTCTTTCTTCACCTCACCCAACGCCCTCTCCGACGAAGTGATTCTTGCCCGATGCTACGGCGGTAACTACACCCACAATGCCGATGCTTACGCTCTCGTCACCTCCAAGGGGCAGGCCGGTTATACAAAGGCGCTCGCCTTCTCTTATCTGATGAGCGACGGCACACGCTTCACCGATCTACCCGGCTATGAGACCAAAACTTTTGCCGAGGAGATTGTGGGCCGCGACCCGCGTATGGCTCAGACTATGCTTACCGGAAGCACCAAGTATGCCGACGGCTCGAACGCCACTTTCAACTTCTCGGCAACAATCACAGGCTATGGAATGCTAAAATTCGTCAGCGGGCCTTCGTTTGTAAGTGCTTCCACAGTAGATATCCCGGTGTTCCGTCTTGCCGAAGTGTACCTCAACTTTGCCGAGGCAAAAGCCGAACTCGGCACACTCACTCAGGACGATCTCGACCGCTCGGTCAACCTCATCCGCGACCGCGTCGGAATGCCGCATCTGAAAATGACCGACGCCAACGCCAATCCCGACCCGTTCCTCACCTCGGAGCTTTACGGATACCGGAATGTGGACCGTGGAGCAAATATGGGCGTTATCCTCGAAATCCGCCGCGAGCGCTCTATCGAGCTCGTCAACGAAGGCCTGCGCTTTGCCGACCTCTGCCGCTGGCGCGAAGGGCGTCTTCTCTCCCAGCCCTTCTACGGACCCTACATGCCCGGTGAAGGCCGCTACGATATGGACGGCGACGGAAAGATAGACTTCTGCATCTACAACAACCGCCGCAATCCCTCGCCCGGAGTCACACCTCTCAAGATAGGCGATGAGATAATACTGTCGGAAGGCACAAAAGGCTACATAGTGGCTCACGGCTCACTTGCACGGGCCTTCGATGAAGAACGCGACTATCTATATCCAATTCCAAGCAACGAACGCACTCTAACCCACGGCATACTGACTCAGAATCCGGGGTGGGACGACGGTCTTACTTTCTGATTAATAAGATATGAGAATATTACCTACAGTAATCAAAGCGTCCGCTGTAGCTCTCGGCCTGCTCATGGCAGCTACTGCAACAGCCACCCCCCTGCCGCAACCTGAAGGTCTCACAAATCCCCTCGTTCTTGGCAACAAGCGCATCACGCTCATCACCCCCACACTCTTCCGGCTCGAATATGCCCGGGAAGGACAGTTTGTCGACGAGCCTACCATGTTTGCCATTAACCGCGATTCCATGCTCCGGAGCGGCTACGTGATTGAACCCCTCGACGGCGGACGGCGCTACCAGATAGATACCGGCAAGCTGCGGATAGTCCTCGACAACGACAATCTGCCATTCGGCCAGATCAATACAGAAGTGTATTTCAACCGCTTCGGAGAAGAAAAGAAAATATCGGCACGGAATCTTCACTCCAAGAAACGCAACCTCAACCTCGGAGGCAGCATAGCAACCCTCGATGCTGTCCACGGCGAAGTTCCGCTTGACGACGGTCTGCTGAGCGAAGACGGCTGGTACTATCTCATCGACACAGACTCCGAGATTCTCCGCGACGGGTGGTTCGAACGCCGCGACCCACGGCATGTCCAGGACCAGTACTGCTTTGTCTACGGCGATGATTTCCACGCCCCCTTCAGCGATCTCGGTGTTATCTCCGGCAAAGTGCCCATGACCCGCAAGAACGTGCACGGCATATGGTACTCACGCTGGTACCCCTACACTACCGGCTACGTCGACACTCTTGTGGCGGAATACCGCGAGCAAGGGTTCCCTCTCGACAACGTGGTAATGGACATGGACTGGCACACGGTCGACTCTGTAGCTACCGGCATAGGCCATAACTTCACAAAAGGCTGGACAGGCTACACATGGAACCGCAACCTTATCCCCGACCCCAAGACCCTTATCGACCGCCTTCACTCCGATAGCCTATATGTGAGCGTCAACGAGCATCCCCACGACGGAATCCGTCCGCACGAAGACTGCTACGCCGCTTTCATGGCTGACATGGGCTACGACCCCGCCGAAGGAATCACACTCGTTTTCGATGCTTCCGACCCGAAATACATGGATCGCTTCATGCATCATTCGCGCAAGGAAAACAAGGAGTTAGGAGTCGACTTCTACTGGCTCGACTGGCAGCAGGACTATCTTTTCCCCTGGGTTCCGGGCAGCCGTATGCGTCATGTAAAATGGCTCAACAAGCTATTCTACGAGGATCTCGAGCGCGACAATACCCGAGGAATAAGCTACAGCCGCTGGGGTGGGTGGGGCGATCACCGCTACCCTATCAATTTCTCCGGCGACGCTACAGGCAACTGGGATGTGCTCGGCTTTGAAGTAAAACTCTCGCAGACCGGCGGCAACGGCGGTTGCTACTACTGGGTGCACGATACGGGTGGTTTTCACGGCATCTACGATCCCGAACTCCACGTGCGGTGGAGCCAGTTCGGAGCTCTCTCGGCAGCTCTGCGCGTGCACGCTTCACGCGGAAAAGGTCTCGACCGCCGTCCGTGGCTCTGGGGAGAAGATGCAACCGAAGGAATGCACACGGCCTACACTTTCCGCTCGCAGGCCATGCCATATATCTACAGCAGCGTGCGACGTACGCACGAGAGTATGTTGCCTCTGAACAGATGTATGTTTGTCGACTATCCTACCGACAGCGCAGCCTATAATCGCTACGGGCAGTACCTCTTCGGCGATATCCTTCTTGCAGCTCCGATAGTCACACCCGGCAAAGGCGAGCGGAAAGAGGCATCGGTAGAAGTATGGTTCCCCTCGGATGCTCCCTGGTATGATTATTTCACCGACGAAGAGCACACACCCGGCAGCATCGATACCGTTACAAAAGATCTCAGCTCTTTCCCCCTCTTCGTAAAGGGTGGACACATCCTCCCTCTGCAGCCGTTCAGTCACCGTCCGGCCTCTGCCGAGCTCAACAACCTGATAATGCGCGTCTATCCCGGCACCGACGGCGAAACAGGCACATTCACGCTCTATGAAGACGACGGCATCTCGCTCGACTATCAGCAGGGGCACTTTGCCAAGACCGATCTGAGCTACACCCAGCACAATGGCAAAGCCACCGTTAAAGTCGCTCCTATAGTAGGAGAGTACAAGGGCCAGACTCCCTCCAGAGCCTACACCCTCGAGCTCGGAGGCTACGGCTCTATCTCTGATGTGCGCGTCGACGGTCGTAAAGCGAAGGCGATTCTCCGCGACGGACGCTTCTACATCGACGTGCCCTCGCGCTCTATCCGGAAAGGGCTCACGGTCAAATTCAATTTCACTAAGGCTGAGATCGGTAAGGATCTTGCCGCAATAGATAAGAAACCGAATCAAACAAATTAATAAACCTAAATCACTAATCACAGAAATCATGAAAAAAATTTCAATCTCACTCCTTTGTATGGCGCTTCCCGCCGTCATGATGGCTGCCGAATACTACGTCGTGCCCGGACT
The DNA here is from genome assembly GCA_964472555.1 of uncultured Bacteroides sp. Lineage (GTDB taxonomy): Bacteria > Bacteroidota > Bacteroidia > Bacteroidales > Muribaculaceae > CAG-873. Next base: position 15,340 of record CAYYQS010000011.1, on the reverse strand, counting down.
AAGGGCATCCGGTAAAGACGGATCTTCGTGGGAAAACGCCCTGACGATGTACGATATCTTCGCCAACGACGCTGCTTCGAAGAAGAAAGAATCGCAGAGTATATACAAACACGGCGATGTGTTCTACCTCGCCGGTGGTACGTATATCAACTCGCTCCTCGGAGGTGCCACCGGTGGCGACGACGTGCGTATATGCCACGGCTATACTTTCGTAGGCGGATGCGATCCTACAAAAGGACCGGTCACCGAGTGGCCTACCTATCCCTCGGCTACCCCGACAATATTTTCAGGCGACCTTAACGAGAACGGAATTGCCGACGAAGGCGACATGTGCAATCTCATCTGCGTACGTTCGGGCAGTACCGACGGTATGGACATCAGTCACCCCGAAAATCCCGAGCCCGCTACAACTTTCATCGGCATCGACTTCACCAACTCTTACTCTCCCGTTGGTGCCAAAGATGAAGCCGGTGCCGTATATTGCACCCAGGGCCGCATCGCCCTTCGCTACTGCAACATTTATGGTAACGTTAGCGAAGGCGACGGCTCAGGCGACGGTATAGCTGCCGGTATCTCGATACGTGGTGGCCGCTACCACATCATGGACTGCAACATCTACGGTAATAAAGCCAAGCAGTCGGGTGCCGGTCTGCGCGTCACAAGCCGAAGCGCAAGCATAGGCCGCGGCATCGTTGAGCGCTGCTACTTCGGAGAAAATGAAATCACCGGTCGCTACGGTGGCGCTATCGCTTACAGTGCGGGCGACAGCCACTGGCTCATCAACTGTACAGTCGTAGGCAACAAGGCGAAATATGAAGGCGCGGGCATTGCTCTGAACGGCAGCAACTTCTCCGGCACAAACGGCTCGGGCGCCGTCGACGAGCGCGGCCTCCACATCCTCAACTGTACAATCGCAGGCAACGTCTGCACTGCCGATCCCGCCGACCTCTACAAGGAAGACACAAATCCCGGATCTTGGTTCGGCTCTCAGATCCGTTTCGAGGCCGATCCTGCTGTCGAAATCTGCAACTCAATCATCGTAGGCAACGAAGACGACGGCACCCTGGCAAAAGCAGCTATCGTGCTCAAGAACGACCTCAAGAACGCCGACATGGCTTATCTCAACTCCTATGGAGGTAGCATCTTAGGCACATTTGCATTCACCATGGCCGATCCTACTCTTAATGTCAGCTGGCTCGCCGACAACATGAATGAAGACAAGCCTTACACCTACGCCGACGTGTTCGGCAACGCCGTGCCTGAACTCAACGCTGGCGGCTTCACCAAGACTCTTATCCCCCGTGCTGAATTCCTCGGCGAAATCGGCTCATATCCTCTCTATGGTTTTGAAATCAACGACTTCGTGACCGGTCTCGTTAACGCTGGCCACAATCTGCCCTACGAAATCACCACCGACGTTGACCAGAACGGTACAAAGCGCGACTTCTCCGATGAAGGCGAGACCGCTCCCGGAGCATACGACTATCTCGCTTACGAATCAACCGGAATCTCCTGCATCAAAGCTGAATCCGCTAAGAGCATCGTAGCTGCCGGGGCTTGCACATGGAAGACTTCCGACGGCAAAGTTGCTGATCTTACTGTGTACAGCATGACAGGTAGCGCAGTCAAGACCGCAAAGGCTTCAAGCATCAGCATCGCCGACCTCGCCAAGGGCGTCTACTTCGTCACCGACGGCACCACCACTATTAAAGCTATCCGATAAAACGTTATTTTTCAGGCAGGGGCAATCCCCGGTCGGGCATGCCCCTGCCTCTAACCTCTCTCTTGCCTGCAATGAAAAAAAGAACAGCATTAAGCATAGCTCTGCCCCTCGTAGCACTTGCAGCCGCACAGGCTGCCACGCTGAATGTGGGCACTTACAATATCCGCTTCCTCACACCTGACGACAAAGGTGATCTCGACTGGAAAAACCGAAAGGAATACGTAGCGCGGACAATCACCGACGCGCAATACGATATCCTGGCTATCAACGAGATGAGCTGCGGTGAGCAGCTAAACGACATGAAGAAGATGCTCCCGCAGTACTCTTTCTCCGGCTGGGGTGCCGATTCGGCCACAGATCAGTATTCCGGAACATTTACGTCGGTGCTGTTCAAGACTGATAAATTCGAACTCCTCGACGAAGGTCATTTCTGGCAGTCGACAGATCCGGCAAAACCTAAAATATCCTGGGACTGCAGCAACAACAACCGCATGACCGCATGGGCGAAGCTGAAAGTGAAAGACACTGGCGAGATTCTTTTCTACTTCGCGACACACATGGATCATAAGGGAAGCGACGCCCGAAACGAAGGAGCACGTATCAACCTCGAAATGATCCGAGGCATCGCGGGGCACTATCCCGCCGTGATAGCGGGCGACCATAATTCATCTTCCACTCGCTACCCCTTCTACGATCTTTTCACCGCATATATGGATGATGCCCGGAAGGTGACGGCAACGCCTTTCCCATGGACTAAAGACGGAACACTTTGCAAATGGGATCCGGAGAACAAAGACAATACCCGGCTCGATTACATCTGGGTCAAGGAGGCTGAGGTAAACACATACGTACATATCAACGAGACTTACGGAAGGAGCGTCACTCCCTCCGACCACATGGCCGTAAAAGCCAACATTACCCTTAAAGCTTACGAGCCGAACCATACGCGCTACGTCGATGCTACTGCCCCCGACGGCGGCGACGGATCAAAAACTCATCCGTTCAACACGCTTCAGGCGGCTATCGACCGTACTTGCTGCGGAGATACAATATTCGTGGCAGCAGGGGACTACGACGTTACTCCCTCAGCCAAATATTCCGGAGCGAACGCAACTGTAAACATTACACACAGCCTGACGATTCTCGGTGGATATGACCGCGACTTTGAGGAGGTGACCGGTACCTCGCGCATCGATGGCAAAGGAAAAGTTTACCGCGTTATGACCGTGCAGAAGCCTTACGCTCTCGAACTCAAAGATTTCGAGATAACCGGCGGCTACGCCGACAGCAATTCGTCCACAACCACCGGCGCAGGTATTGCATGCTTGGGAGCGCGTCTCGATATTGAGCGAGTGGCCGTTTACGGTAATCATGCGAAGGGAAACGGCGGTGGCATCTATGTCGCCGGTCAACTCCTCTGCCGACAGTGCCGCTTCGACGAAAACTCGTCGGGAAACTACGGCGGAGCAATCTACACCAATTATTCGGGAGAAAAACTCTGGTGGCGCTATACTATCACCGATTGCAGCTTTACCGGCAACTCTGCCACTCAAGGATCGGGCGCATTTATCGGAGGTTGCTCACGAGCGCTATTCGCCAACAACACATTCAGCGGGAATATGGCACGGCAGAACGGAACCGTGGCCATGTCCGGCGCGACCTACGAGAGCAATGTGGCATTCGTCAACAACACTTTCACAGGAAATAAAGTGGAAGCGACTCCGGGTGCGATCAACCAGATTAAAGGTGGTCCGGCGGTCTACGCCAAACTGAGCACCGACTCCCGCATTGTTTTTCTGAACAATACCATAGTGGCCAACTCGGCCACTTGTGGAGCCTCGGCTCCGGAAGACTTCCGCGGAGGCGCGGTGAATATCTTCAGCGGAAAGGGAGCTTTCTACGGCAATATTATTGCAGGGAATTACACTAATGCTCTCGACGGAATTTCCGACGTCGTGACAGACAACGCAAAAGCGACATCCAAATCCAATATTTTCTCAATCCGTGGAAGCGTCGACTTCTCGAAGGATCTCTCCGACATCGTGGCCAGGGATAATACCGAGGCTCTCAATGCCCTTGCAAACCTCTACGGCGGTAAGGTTTCCGACGGAAAGCTTTCCGTAGAAACTTCCGACGAAGGATATATATTCAAAGTCCTCCGACCGGTTGCCGGATTTTACTGTGGCAATCCTATCAACAGCATGCTTTCTTCCCTCTACCGTGAGAAGTATCTCGAAACAGACGTCGACGGCGATGCCGACTACTCCGGTTCTCTCGTCACAGATCAGCGCGGCGTGGCAAAGCGAACCGACGGAACAGGTTCTCTCGGAGCGTATGAATACGACCCCAAAGCTTTCTTATCACAACCCTACGCAATAGAAAACGGTACTTCGTTCCGTATCAACGGCTCTACCTTGACCATAGAATCAGACTATCCTCTCGGCAAGATCCAGCTCTTCACTCCTGCCGGAGCACTGGCTGCCTCCTTTGTTCCGCAGTCTGCCAACAGTCTCAAAGCTGATATATCTCATCTCCAATCCGGCATCTACATCGTTGTATGCAGCGGTGGTGCAGCCAAAATAATCAAACACTAATCTATGAAACCAACAGTATTTCTCCTCTGTGTCGCCTCGGCTCTGTACTTGGCCCCTTCCGCAATGGCCGACGACAGCTACAACTACACAGTAGGAACCTATAACGTGCGTATTGCCACTGATACCGAACCTGATAAGGTCTGGGCAGACCGTAAGGACAATGTTGCTAGAACCATTACAGACACCGGTTTCGACATTGTCGGTCTCACGGAAGTAATCGACGGTGAGCAACGCTCCGATCTTCAGGCCCTCCTGCCGCAGTATGACTCCGACTACCGGCTCGTATACTCGGGCAACGGAAAGAAGCAGATGAATGCCGTCATCTGGAAGCGCGACCGCTTCGAGGCGCTCGATAAAGGTATGTTCTATCTCTCGCCCGACGTGAATTCCTCCTCGATAAAATTTCCCGGGGCAAGCCAGTCGCGCGCCACTGTCTGGGCAAAACTGCGCGATAAAGCCACCGATGAGATTTTCTACTTCTTCTGCTGCCATATGAACCGCATACAGCACGCCGACGCCCAGCGTGAAGGAAGCCGCGTAATCGCACGCATGATCCGCCAAATAGCAGGAGAATACCCTGTGTTCTTTGTAGGCGACATGAACTCCCTCCCCGGAGAGCCCCGCGTTGCCGGACCTCTGAGTTCGGTGATGACCTCAGCTCAGGAAATCGCGGCGCAGCCTGCTTCCGAGCCTCTTATCACCATAAACTTCTGGACCGACGATCCAGTAAACAAATATCAGTTCGACTTCGTGTATGTGCGCCACGTAGATGTTGAAAAATGCTTCACCGTAAAGAATTTCTACGGCAAATCCATAGCGCCGAGCGATCATCTTCCTCTGGGTATTACTTGCCGTCTTACTCCCGAAGATCGCCGTCAGCCCGACAACCTTTACCTCTCTGAAGGAGCCTCGATAGCCGATGCGGTAGCTACGGCTGCCCCGGGCGCCACTATCCACCTCGCAGAGGGAGAATACCACCTTCCGGAGGGCGGTCTGTGTCTGGGCAAGTCGGTTACTGTCAAGGGCGGATATGATGCTTCCTTCTCGGAAATATCTGGATTCTCCACCTTGAAAGCCGCTCAAGGCTCACGGGCAATAGAAGTGAACGGCACCAACTTCCTCGAGCTCCGCAATTGCATAGTCTCCGGAGGTGAGACTGTCGCCGACGGCGGAGCCGTCCTCTCTCACGGCTGGATGCTCGATGCTCAGGATTGTATCTTTGAGGCAAATAGCGCAAACCGTGGCGGTGCACTTTTCTGTGAAGGAGACATCAAACTCACCCGATGCGGATTTAATACCAACTCAGCTTCTACAGATGCTTCAGCTATATACTGGGCGTCCGGTAACCGCGCATACATTACCGACTGCTCGGCATGTGACAACGACGGAGGAATGGGCTCCACACTGACATTGGCAACTCCTTCCGAAGCCGCTCTTGCAACTATTGTAAACACATCCATATTCGACAACCGGGGCGGAATTGTTTCTTCGCTCGCTTCCGACGGTAAACTCAACCTCATCAATTGCACCATTACTGCAAACCAAGCCCCCTCGGCCATAGATGCACGCTCCGGCGACCTTAACCTCCATAATAATCTCATTCTCGCAAACAGTGCTCTCGACGTACAGGCTGACGCAAAAGTAAGCACCGCCTACAATGTCTATACCTCTGCATCCGACATCTCTTTCAATTCAGGCAAAGGTGACATCGTCGGTGCAGAACGGGAGAACGCACTCGTGGAGGCACGCTCGATATTCGGAGAAAAGGAAGCGGCCGCAGCCACATGGGTTCTCCCCGTGCTCTCCCCCGAATTCTCCGGAAGTGTGATAAACGCGCTCCCCAACCGAGAACTGAATGAATACGCCATAGCTACCGACCTCGACAACGACTTCCGCACCACAACATTCACATACCTCACTCACGATCAGCGGGGCAACTCCCGCCCCGACGACGGAACGGCGACCCGAGGAGCTTGCGAGTACTCCAAGCCCGACGGAATAAGACCGAACGAAACAGCAGACACTTTCATTCTTGAAGATTGCCGCCTCGTAGACCTTGCCGGGCGTATCGTTGCCTCTCCCGGAACCATTGACAGAAGAAGTATCGGTAGGCTAAGCGGAATAGCCCCCGGCATATACATTATGGTATGGCGCGGAGGCGCAATGAAAATCAGATATTAAAGAATAGAATCAGAAAGAAAAGAAAAGGATCCAGACCGGAGCGCAAGTCGCGCAGCGCGAGCTCCAGATGCTTCTCGACAGTCCTCACTGATAGACCCGTGCGCTCCGCGATTTCTTTCGCCGACAGTTGTTCGAAGCGGCTCATCCGGAAAATCTCGCGCCGTCGGGGCGGCAATGCCTCGACGGCAGCCTCAAGAGCGCTGCTCAGTTCCATTTCCCTCATAGTTTCGTCGATACTGGCGTCTGCCACATCCCAGCTGCTGTGATCGGAAAGACGGTCGATGATTCGCGTGCTCTTATGACGGAAGTAATTGAGAACCTCGTATTTCGTAAGCACATAAAGATATACATAGAGCGATTCTTCTTCCTTGAGAGTCGCACGCCGAAGCCAGACTTTCATGAACACATTCTGCACCACCTCTTCTGCTACCCACTTATCCTTTACAAGCCCGAGAGCAAGACTATAGAACGTAGGATAATGGCGTAAAAAACACCTGCTCGAAAGCCTTTACGCTCCCGTGCTTTATACCAGTTATCAGATCGCGCTCTTTATCGGAATGTAGCTTCATAAGCTGTCTTTCATGGATGATACCGTAGTGCAATTATATTGACGCTTCTATAATTCAAAATTACGTAATTAATCACACACTCTTATATGAAATTAAAATATTTATTCTTTTGGGGCTGTATGGCATTTGGCATTGCACAGGCTGCGGCTTCATCCATTGTCACCGATTCCATAGCAAGCGGTCACTGTACAGCAGCGAAGATAATGTCGTTCAACATCCGTTTCCTTAACCCAAAAGATACCCTCGACACATCTTGGGATGCCCGGCGCGAGAGTTGCGCAAGGGTAATAAGACTGTATGCGCCCGATGTAGTCGGCATGCAGGAGCCAAGAGTGGAGCAGACCGACTACCTCCTTGACATGCTCCCAGAATACTCCGGACACAGCATACAGGTGTGCGACACAATAAATGAAAAGCAGACCGGCAACGACGTCCTTCTCTACCGCAACGATAAATATACTCTCCTCGAAAGCGGCTATTTCTGGCTAAGCGCGACTCCGGGAATACCCTCCGAGCCGTGGGATTCGACCGACCGGCACTACCGCGTGGCAATCTGGGTGCATCTGCTCGACAAGAACTCCGGCAAGGACTTCTACACTCTCACCACACACTTCCCCTATAAAAAAGAACCCATCGACACTGAAGTCCGGGCACGCTGCGCGGCATTGATAGTTGAGAAGATGAAAGAAAAAGCAGGTGAAAACGGCACCGTTTTCGTTACCGGCGACATGAATGCTTCTCCTAAGATCAACGAGCCCGAAGCCCCCGGCACACGAAGCCTCGCACCATTCTACGAGTGGATGCTCGCTGCTCGCGACACCGCCATTCTCTCCGACGATCTCAACAGCTTCAACGGCTTCGGGCGTGTAGTGCCCGGAATGAAAGGTAAGATCTTAGACCATATTTTCTACCGCAACGCCCGCCCCCTCGTTTTCGAGACTATCGACAGTCCCGACTTCGGCCTCCGCTGGAATTCCGATCACTACCCCATCATCGCTACTTTTACTTTCTGATAACCCAACTACATATTCTCTGCAAACATCTCCTTATCAGGAGCATCACTGGAAAGGATCTTATTTTTGAGCCGGTAGCGTCGCATGTAGAAAGTTTTGATTTCTACATCGCTGAGAACGCATATCGTTCTGGCAGAGAAGCCGGAGAAGAGATAAAGCAGCAAAGTCCTGTCTGCGCTTGAGAGCTTGGGCAACTGAGTGTCGACCTTCTCCATTATGTTGTCGCAGTATCGGTTTAGCGACTCCTCAAGTTTATCAATCTCTTCAGGTTCCCTCAATCTCAGGATCTCATTCTCCACCTGACGGTAGATGCTCTTTCGCAATATCGGGGTATCACCCTTCTCGAAGTACTCGAAGCAAAGCTTGTTGAGGGTATCGAATTTCTGCTTGAAGAGACTCTGCACTTTCTTATTCAGTTCACTATTGATGCGTTCGTTATCGGCAAACAACATCACCAGATTATTTACCACTTCGTCGCGGCGGCGTTTAGCCCGAATACTTAAAAAGACAGCTACACCAATCGCAATGAAGAGCACCACACATATTCCCACAAGAATAGAAAGATAGCGGCTTTTAGTCTCGGTAAGCGATTTCTCATACGCGTTCTGCTGCTCTGCCAACGATTTCTGGAGGCGTCGCTCTTCGCCTAAGTACACCGTATAGTCTCCACGATCCGTGTGGATTACAAGCGAATCGGTGAGTGGGCGGATAGTGTCGTAGGGGAATTTATTCCATATTGTCACCCGGTCGATGCGATTTCTTTCCAAAGAATCACCGATATGCAGCCGGAAAGGTTTTATCGTGCTATGTCGACGCTGAGGCTCACCAATAAACAGCTCGACATCCTGAATCTCGAGCTCCGCATCTCTCAGAATGAGTTGATACCCTACCGTAGTCCTTTTATAATTCGAATAAGTGCTGAGACTGAGCTCCACCGGTGGAAGCGACTTATCAAATAAGGTATCTCTGTAGACTACACTTTCTACACTATCGTAAGGAATACTATGCACCGACAAGCCCCATGCAGAAATGGAGCTTGCCAGAATGATAATATAGAGCAATGTGTTTCTAAGCATACGCAAAGTTAACACTTTTACTACATTCTATCCAAATCGTCGGCGTCGTCGAGTTCATCGTAATCATTCCCTACCACCGAAAAAGTATATCTGGCTGTGAAGACAATCCCTCGGGTATCATACCTGTTGATCCGGGCTCTGTGTAGATTCGGAGAGAAAGACTGCCACGAAGGAGTCACCATTTTCCCGAGCACATCGTTGATCTCAAGGCTAAGATTCAGTTTTGATTTGAATAATCGCAGAGATGCCCCACACGACAGATCGCATGAATATCCTACTCGAATGTTTTCAAACAATTGGGGCGAAGTATAGCGTGCACGCAGGAACAACGACAGAGGCTTGACGGGCTGGTAATTCACATTGGCCCACAGCTGAGTCATCACACGATTTCTTCTTATCAACTCATCGAGATATTTATATTCTACGTGGGAGCGTCGCACCAGAGCGTTTGCATAGATCCGCAGATTCTTCACCGGGGCGATATTATAGCTTGCCGAAAAGCTCAGATTATAGTTGCCGTTCATATTCTCCGGCCTTACCAGAAAGTAGTCGGAATTATCTATTACCGATGTCACGCTCATTATCCGGTTCTCAAATCTCATGTACTCCGCTACCAACATTAGTGAGGGCAGATTGGCCACTACGGCCACATCATGAGTTCTGGGAGTCTTAAGGTCAGGATTACCCGTTTCAAAAAACATCAGATCGTCGACTACCATAGCCGGATTAAGTTCGGAGAATGAAGGCAGCGAGTAGTCGTATTTGTAGTATAGATTCATCGCATACTTCTTCGTAAAGCGGTGAAATACTGAGAGATTAGGCACCACATTGAAGTGAGATCTGTCGCTGCCATATGTCGTCTCGGCCAGAGTAACATCGTATTTCTGACTCTCGTACCTTCCACGCACACCGGCGCGCACATTGCAATGAAATATATCCCAGCTCAGCGAGTAGAACGCTTCGCCCCAGCACACCGATGAATTCGAGTTCTGCAGCCCAGTGAACGAATAATCGGAGTTCGACCTGCTAAATGACCTGCCGACGTAGATCCCCGCCGACTGTCGGGGGCCCTTGCCAAGCTTCCAGTTGTAGTCGGCTTTTGAAGTCCACATCGTCCCGGTAGAATTCCGTGCATTCAGTTGAAGCAACTGCTCATCTGCTTTATCAACAACCCGCTCCTCCGAATCTCGAGTTTTGGAATTATAAGTAACAGTGATGTTCAGATCCGAATTGGAAAATTCATGAGTAAAAGCTCCTATCACGCTGTGATTCGACGGCTTAGAGCAGTTTCTCGAATCATAATCTATCGTCTCCGACCCGGCGGCAATTGTCCTCGTCCGTTTATTTTCGAAAATTCTCCCGCTCCTCTGCGTGTTGCCTGAGTATTGAATCTGAAAGGAATTGGAAGCTGTCGGATTCCACGTCAGACCGCCCAACCACATCCAGCGCTTGGCATGAATATTATCGGTCTCCGCTGTATAAATATCTTTGAGCGACTCCCCTGCTCTATCCTTGACACTCTCCCAAGCCTCCGCAAACTGCCTATTGTTTTTCACCTGATATCTAAGTGATACCGAAGCAATAAGCTTCCTATGAGCGCCCCAGAGGTTGAGGGCGCTGCTATTGGAATATCTCCTGAATATCGAGGCTCTCTCAGTCACAGACGCATTCAGAATCTCCGAAAGAGGCACCTCCGTGCATATCCTTATCACCGAAGAAGTGCCTGCCGGATATTCAGCCCCGGGCTTACGGATCACCTCAATGCTCTTCACCATTTTCGACGACAACGTCTCTATCTGCGAAAGATCAGATATCTTTATATCATTCAGATAAACTATTGGAGAACCCTCCACCCCAAAGACCTGAATTTTACTGTCGGGCCCGACAGAAATACCGGGAGCCCACGAAAGCATATCAAGCATAGACCCCGTCTCCCCGAGCGCTGATCCCTTTATATCCATGATCGTATAGTTCATCCCGTCATACTTCACCGATTCCAGCGGAGCCGAAACACTCACCTCCTCAAGACTGTGGGACGCGGGCTTGAGAAAGACCCTCCCCACCGAAATCGTATCACCCTGACTAAATAAATCCTTGGCAGGAACGAGAGTCTTTTCAAACCCGAAAGAAGATATTTCTATCGCATTGAACGCCAACGGCGCCTTCATCACGAACGATTCCTTATTGAAAATTTGTTTTGCTGTCTCTCCTTGCTTGCCGATTAAAACGACGGTATATGGATAGACCGTAGAATCGGGAAACGAAACAATCCCTTTGACCGTTTTGTGCAAGTCGGCACCGTTTGCCACAAGACTCAAGGCGACGAAAAGAATAATGAAAAAGTTCCTCATAAGACATTAGTATTTTTATTACAAAATTACCGCCTGTCTCAGTCAGAAACGCTCTACTCCCTCACTTCATTTCTCTACACCTGCTCCCATATCTCACTATTTATCAACTATATATCAGCATCCGCCTGACAAATAATTCTACATCTCCCACAAAAGGCTCTCCATGTGGATAATCACCCGTAGATAACCGTCACCCATACAAAGATTGAGACCGAAGAGATTTCTCTTCGGCCTCATCTGCTTTTCTTTAGTCGGGGTGACTAGACTCGAACTAGCGACCTCACGCCCCCCAGACGCGTACTCTAACCAACTGAGCTACACCCCGTCTTTCTCAAAAGCGATGCAAAGTTACGCACTTTTTTTATTCCCTCCAAATTTTTGCTCAACTTTTTTTCGATAAAAATTACGCCCTCCGGCTATCAATCTATAGCTCAGCGATATAACCTTAACGCATAAAGAGCGTGTCTACGGTGATAGTCACCTCGTAGGGAGTCGCTTTCTCTGTGCGCTGAGGAGCCGTCGAACGGACGTAGTAGAAATTGAACTGCGGATCCCACGACTTTTTGCTCACCTGACGGGTTTCTCCACGAGGAATCTCCACCGGAGTGCGGTCGGAAATGCTGTGGAGCATGCGCCGCTGAGTATCGTAGTAATTGATCGTGTAGGCAATTTCAGCAACCGTATCGGTAGCGTTGTTGGTCACGAAGAATACTTCGCGACGCGAGCGCAGCGGCTTGTCGTAGCCGTTGATATCCACTGTGTGGGGCGCCGGAGAAACGATCGTATCAGTGTACACCGATGCCGCCACGCCGCTATTAGCCTGCGTTGCATTCACCTTTAGTCGTTGAGTGGTGTTCTGCCGTGCCGTTGCTGCAGTTGCGAGCAGTGCGAGAGCCGGGAGGAGTGCCAGGATTTTCATATCGTGATAGTTGTGGGAGTTGGTGGAGGATCAATTCTTGTGGCGGCGTCCACCTCATGCGGGCGCGTATCGGTGTCTGTCACACTTAGGCGCACGAGATACGGTAGCCAGCGGAGTATATTCACCCTTTTCCCTCTCTTGTACGGCTTGAAAGTAAGAGTAGTGCCGTCGTCCGAGAGCGTGAGGATAAAGTGATGCATCTTGTGCGGAGTGAGCGACCGCTTTCCGCCTGCCGGATCGCCCAGCAGAGAAGCCTCGTAGTTCCGCCCCGTACCTGTCCATTTCATATTGCCGAAAGGTGTTCCTGCGGGAAGCGAAAGATCGGGAGATTCCTCGAGAACAAGTTCGAAGAACCCGTCCACACCCCCGGCTGCTTTCACCTCAAAGATCGCACCGTCGGCTCCGAAGCGCCATGTGCCCTCGGGCGAGGAGGCGCTCACCGGAAGGGATGCGTCGGGAAGCAAGATCGCAGGTGGTTCCGCCGGGCAGACGCACACCGCGGCAAGTGTCAGCAATATGGAAGCGACGAGCCTCACAGACTGCTGAATTTATAGCTGAAGCCTATCGAGAGTATTTCCTTCACCTGCAGCTTCTTCCACGAAGGATCGTCGCACGTCGGAGTGGCTGTGTCGTAGCGGGCGTGCGCATAAAGCTGAGTGGTGAGGAACTTGTTGATGTCGAAGGTCAGCCAGTTTTCCCAGTCGGCCTGAAACGTTGAATAATCGCTGAAAGCGAAAATCCGCGAGTTGAAACTGATGTTATAGGCAATCTTCCAGAAGAATTTGAACTCGGCACTGCTACCGACCGAGTGCATCGTGCGACGCTCGTTGGTGATACCGTACTGAGCCGGATCTATGCGGTGATTCACACAAGTCTTGAGGTTGTACGACAGCGGAGCTATCGATGCATCGAAAGTCACCGTCTTCTTAGGATTGGCATAGTTGTAGGTCATACCGACACCGAGAGTGAGTTCTGCAGGCGAGAGGAATGCCGACCGGAGCTGCCTTGAATTGCTGCCGTACGAGTCCAGCACCTGAGTCTTGAACTGACCCGTGAAAGAGTAGTACCACCTTTTCGCAGCCTTCAGACCGAAAGTGGTGTTGATCTGCAGCAGATCTTCCGAAATGCTGTAGTTGTGTATCGAATCGTCGGGAGCGCTGTTCATGCCCAGCTTATACTGCATCGTGGTCTCGAAGAGAAGATTCTTATGATACTCCTGGTTGAGTTTCACGTTGTAGTAGATCGTGGCAAGCATGTTGAGGTTGTTGTTGCCGCCCTGATACCAGTTTGGCGACACATAAGCCTGCGAGAACTGCAGGTTGGCGTTGAAAGAGCGGATCCAGTGGCGTTGCTTCACGGGAGCAACCTCAATTGTAGCTTCTGCAGGAAGCACCGGAACCTCTTCCTCTATGCTGATAGTGTGATCTTCAGGATTGACTATGGCAATGAATTTCTTTGGAGCCTCGGGCAGAAGATTGATGTTGTAGGTCGTATGCTGGGGGAAGTTGTAGTAGAGGTTGCGCTGCATCCGACGCACAGCTCGCGAAGTCGCATTTTGCTCTTCAATCCAGCGCATTGCAGGATCGCCCGAGAAGTCAGGAGTAAGGAACGCCGTGCTGTCTTCGGGGATGTATTCCGAATATACTGCCGGGGTGTAGATGATCAGCGGGAGCGGCCTCATGGCCACTATGGTATCGTACTGCACCGAGTCGAGGCTCGCAAGGAGAATCGCCGCCTCGAGTTCCTCGATCGACCGTACCCTGAAAGTTTCCTCAACGAGGGTATCGGGGTCGACAGATGTGTTAGTGAACATATCCTGAGCATGGGCCGACAGGGAATATTGAAGGGCAACGGCAAGCCCGAGCAAAAGTACTGATAATCGGTTCATGAATAAATAGCGAAATAGAGGTGATCAATCTTTGGTGGCAGTGTAGAGGGTACACACGCCAAAAGTATAACTTCTGAAAGACGCTTCCTTAAATCCCGCGTCGAGCATCAGAGCTGCCATATCGCCTCGCTGGGGAGCTGCGGCGATGCTTTCGGGAAGATAGGAATACGCCCGCGAGTCGTGCGAGAGGAGGCGTCCGGCCGCGGGAATAAGTGTCCGGGTGTAGAGTTTGTAGAGAGCCAGAGGTAGTTTGCTCACGGGTGTCGAGAGCTCGAGAACGCAAAGCTTTCCTCCGGGGCGCAGTATGCGGTACATCTCGCGGTAACCGCCTGCGATATCGGCAAAGTTCCGCACCCCATAAGCCACGGTGACAGCATCTGCCGAACTGTCAGGCAGGCCGGTGCGTGTACCGTCGCCGCAGATAAAGGTGAGGCGCTTGCCCTCCGGTGCCGATGCCGCCTTGTCACGCGCTTTATCGAGCATTCCCTCGGAGAGATCTATCCCAGTGATAGTGCTCTGCGGCAGCTTACGTGCCAGCGCAAGTGCCACATCACCCGTACCCGTCGCAATGTCGACTATGTGCCCGGGATTAGCCTCTGCCACCTCTGCCACGAGCCTGCGGAGCCACACCCTGTCAAGACCGCCTGTCATGGCACGGTTCATGAAGTCGTAGGCCGGGGCGATGGCGTCGAACATCGAGCGCACCTGCTCGTCTTTGGCTCTTGAATCGTCGCGGTAGGGATTGACTTTTTCTACCTCCGGCATGGAATCAGAGATTCAGGGTGGCCATGAAATCGAGCACTCCGGTTTCGATACGCTTTGCAGCATCGGTCTCGGGAGCCGGAACGAATTTCTTGCCGGTGATATTCTCGTACAGTTCGATATAGCGGTCAGAGATTGCCTTGCACACTTCCGGAGTCATCTCAGGCACTTTCTCGCCCGGACGGCCCATGAAGCCGTTCTCCATAAGCCACTGACGCACAAATTCCTTGGAGAGCTGGCGCTGAGGTTTACCTTCCTCGAAGA
>CAYYQS010000010.1:0-29839 GCA_964472555.1 uncultured Bacteroides sp. | reverse complement strand
TTTGACTTGTATCGTGGCGAGAATGCTTTCCTTTGGGTTACAGGTCCCCATACCGTGCTTCCTACTGCTGCCACAAATACAGAAACTTATACAGCCCCTTATTACTCAGAAGGCATGAAAAGCATGGTGGATGCACTTCCTGTAAGATGCTCAAAAAGATAATCATTCTTTTCCAAATTGCTTTATTCCTTTTGCCACTCTCAGCTCTGGCAAAAGGAACTTTTACTTATCATTCGGCAGAGATTGATGATGGTTACAACTTTATTCTGTATCAACCCGATTCAGTAAGATCTAAAATACCCCTCATTATTACACTTCATAGTAGAAGTGCTTCGGGGAAAGATCTGACAGTAATTGATATGTTTGGAACTATCGATGCCATACACTCCGGCATGGAATTAGATGCAATCGTTTTTGCCCCTCAGACTTCAGAAGATAAATGGGATCCTGAAAAGATTATGAATAATGTTGATTGGCTGATCTCTCACTACAATATCGACGAAGACCGCATATATGCTATCGGGATGAGTATGGGTGGAAATGGAGTTGCACAGCTCGCTGCCGCCCATCCTGAGCGTATTGCTGCGGCTATTGTTTTAGCAGGTTCTCTCCAAGGGGAGGCAAATGTTGCAAACCTCAATAATTTACCATTGTGGGTAATTCGTGGCCTTAACGACCGAGAAGGAGCCATCGCGGCCACCGATAAAATGGTGGAAAGGATGAGATCACAACCCGACAAGGCTCCCCGCTTAGTCTATAATAAAGTAAAAGGTCTTGATCATCGGCAGCACGAAAGAATGCTGTATATCCCCTCTTTTTACCATTGGCTTATGTCCCACAATCTGACCGACCCGGCACGGTCTGTCAATACAACCTTTGATATAACACCTCGGCTTCTCAAGGATGCTTATAAAGGACTAAATCTTAGAGAGGGATCAGCTACGCGGCGCCAAAGTCAACATAAGCCTGATTCTCCACGACCAATGGGTCCTCATCGTTGGTTTTAATACAATAAGCTATTATGCACCAGATAATCCAACACTTCACTGACGACGATCTATATAAGTTCACAATGTGTTGCGCGGTAATCGAATGTTTCCCGCGCACACAGGTCAAATATCATTTCAACGACAGAGACAACACTATCTATCCAGGCGGATTTGCAGAGCTCGTAAATGAACAGATAGCATACCTCGAGAATTTGTTTATTACGGATGAAGAGATTGCCTTCTTGCGTACACGCTGTTCGTTTATTCCGGCATGGTTCATGAGCTATCTGAGAGGTTTCCGCTATGATCGCAAATGGGTGACCGTATCACAAGACGAAGCAGGTCATCTCCAGATTGAATTCGAAGGAAGCTGGAGTAATGTCATATTGCTTGAAGTGAAAGTACTCGCAATAGTCTCAGAATTATATTACCTTACTACAGGTCAATCTAAAGAGTTTGATTACAACGATTATTACAGCCGCTCATATGAGAAAGCTTCACGGCTCCTCGACAACG
Source organism: uncultured Bacteroides sp. (assembly GCA_964472555.1). Lineage (GTDB taxonomy): Bacteria > Bacteroidota > Bacteroidia > Bacteroidales > Muribaculaceae > CAG-873. Next base: position 28,334 of record CAYYQS010000010.1, on the reverse strand, counting down.
GCTGTGATTTCAGCGACATGGGAACACGCCGCCGAGCGTCATTTGAAGCACAGGACACTGTAATCCGGGCTATGAAAGATTGCGCTGCAAGCAAGCCATACAAGGGCCGTTTCATAGGCACGAGCAACGTTTACCTTGCCATGAAGTACGATCTCACCCCCATAGGCACTATGGCACATGAATTTGTATGTGCCATAGCAGGCATGTACGGCCCCCTTATGGCCAACCATATGGCTATGTCTAAGTGGTCGGAGACTTTCAGGGGTGCTCTCGGAACTTTTCTATACGATACATACGGTTGGCGTATTTTCAGCCTCAACTTCTCAATGGATTTCGCCAACATGTTCAAGGGACTTAGGATAGATAGTGGTGACAATCGCGAACAGCTCGATCTCATTGTTGAAAAATATAGGTCTCTAAATATTGATCCAAGAACAAAGCAGATAGTATTCAGCAACGGGTTAAATGTTGATGAAGCAATTGAAATCAAAAAGTACGCCACCGACAAGTGTATTCCGTCTTTCGGTATCGGTACTCATTTTACAAACGATTTTCCCGGGGTCAAGCCGCGTAATATCGTCATCAAACTTACAGATGTGAAAATCACTGAGTCATGGCCTTTCTATTCTCAGACTTGCAAGCTCAGTGAGGATAAAGGCAAATATAGCGGAGATAAGGCCACCGTGCGCCGCTTTATGGAGACACTCCACATCGACCACTGAACTATTCAACCAAAACAGATATAATGATCCCCGACAGAATCTCTTCTATCGGGGATCTTGCGGAGAGGACGAGATTCGAACTCGTGGTAGGATTACTCCTACGTCAGTTTAGCAAACTGGTGGTTTCAGCCACTCACCCACCTCTCCTTACTGATTTTGCAGTGGTTCTTTTGCTTTTGCGAGTGCAAAGTTAACCCTATTTTTTTAATTCTCCAAATTTTGAATGAAGTTTTTTCATTAGAAAAAATTTTTTGTAATTTTGGGAAAAAAATACCGCTATGGACCAGACTCTCAAAGATCGTCTCGATAACCTCGCTTCTCAATATAATGTACATGAATTTGCATCAAACGACCCTGTGCAGTTTCCCCGGCGCTACAGTGATCAACGCGACATCGAGATATCTTCTCTCCTCACCTCAACAATTGCATGGGGGCGTCGCCCGATGATTTTAAATAATGCCGAGAAACTACACCGGATTCTCGAAGACCAACCATATCATTTCGTGATGAATGGCAATATCGAAGCTATACCAGAAGATAACATCCACCGCACATTCTTCGGCAGGCATCTCAGATACTTTTTGCGAGGATTGAAAGATATATATACCAGATACGGTTCTTTAGAAAATTTTGCTGCCGCCATTGGTGCTTCCAAGTCTCAAGCTCCGGCATGGACAATAGCTTCCCGACTGAATGAAGTGGTGCAAAACAGTAACGCCCCCTACCCTCTCCATGGACCTTCAAGATGTCTGCCAGACAAAGCGGATACATCAGCTCTGAAACGCTTAAACATGGCTCTTCGCTGGCTCGTAAGAGATGACGGAATTGTCGATATGGGAGTATGGAAGGCTTTAAAGCCATCACAGCTTTACATTCCTCTTGATGTCCACTCGGCTAACACATCGCGGACTTTAGGACTTCTAACCCGCAAGCAAAACGATAGAAAGGCCGTCGAAGAACTCACCGGCAATCTTCGCCTTATGAATCCCGACGACCCTACAGTCTATGATTTCGCACTTTTCGGTGCCGGAGTCAACGGAGCCGACCTACAATAGGTCTCATCCGTGTACTCCTCAATCGTTTAGCCCTGGATAAGCATGGCATCGCCATAGCATCCGAAGCGATATCCTTCTTTCACAGCCTCATTATAGGCATTCATTATCAGATCATAACCTCCGAAAGCAGCTACCATCATCAGCATGGTAGAGTAAGGCATGTGGAAGTTAGTGATAAGATCTGTGGCGACAGTAAAATCATAGGGCGGGAAAATGAATTTATTAGTCCAACCGTCGTATGTCTTCATATGACCACCCATACTTTCTGCTGTTGCCATAGCCCGAAGCACAGAGGTACCCACTGCACATACATGATGATCGGCATCGCGGGTAGAGTTGACCGTTTCCACGAGTTCGGGGGATGCGATCATCTGCTCAGAGTCCATTCTGTGTTTGGTCAGGTCTTCCACATCAATCTCCCGGAAAGCTCCAAGACCATTATGAACTGTAAGGAAAGCTTTTCTAACCCCTTTTATTTCAAGACGGGTGAGCAGCGTACGGGAGAAATGGAGTCCTGCGGCAGGAGCTACAACAGCCCCTTCTTTTTCTGCGAAGATACATTGATAATCAGTAGCATCCTGCTCCTCGGGTTCCCTATGGATATAAGGAGGAAGCGGAGTCATTCCGAGAGCAAAAAGGTCGGCCTTGAACTGCTCGTGAGAGCCGTCATACAGGAAGCGAAGAGTACGGCCGCGCGACGTGGTATTATCTATCACCTCGGCAACCATTGATTCGTCTTCTCCGAAGTAAAGTTTGTTCCCTATACGGATCTTGCGGGCAGGTTCGACAAGAACATCCCACAGTTTGTTGTCAGCATTGAGTTCACGGAGGAGGAATACTTCAATGCGTGCTCCAGTCTTTTCCTTGTTGCCATACAGCAATGCAGGAAAAACCTGAGTATCGTTGAACACCATCAGGTCTCCGTCATCAAAGAAATCAAGTATTTCTTTGAAAATGTGATGCGATATTGCTCCAGTCTTACGGTTGATCACCATAAGACGACATTCGTCGCGTTCGGGAGTGGGATGAGAGGCTATTAGTTCGTCCGGGAGATTGAATTTAAACTGTGAAAGCTTCATCTGCTATATTAATAGTTAGTTTTTTTGTATTTATTGATACATGTCCATGGAGATTACTTCTCTTCAGGCATCTCTATTTCTGTATTTTTTATCATTTCGGCAGCTTCTTGTACCGTCATGCAATGATTGATTTCGACATTACCTACACGGGTGCGACGCAACGCCGTAAGATGTCCACCACTATTAAGTGCTTCTCCAATATCTCGAGCAAGAGCTCGGATGTATGTTCCTTTACTGCAAACGACCCTTATCGTTATACTTTCTGGACTAAATTCGAGAAGCTCAATTTCGTCTATTACCAGCACCTTTGGCTTAAGCTGGACATCTCTTCCTTTTCGAGCAAGGTCATAAGCACGTTTTCCGTCAACTTTACACGCAGAGTAAGCAGGAGGAACCTGCTCTATGCGGCCGGTGAATTTCTTCAATACGGCCTCAACAGACTCACGCGTGATATGTGAGGTTGGATAATAAGCATCAATTTCAGTCTCCAGATCAAAGGAAGGAGTCGTAGCTCCAAGAGCTATCGTTGCAACATATTCCTTGACCCCGGCCTGTAGTTCGTCGATTCTTTTAGTAGCTTTTCCTGTGCACAGAATCATAACCCCGGTAGCAAGCGGATCGAGGGTACCGGCATGTCCGACTTTGATTTTTTTAAGACCAAGACGGCGTGTGAGCGAACCTCTCAGCCGTTTTACAGCGTCGAAAGAAGTCCACCCTAAAGGCTTGTCAATATATAATATCTCTCCTTCTAGGAAATTCATATTTAGAAAAGGTTATAACCCTTAGCAATGCAGATCAGTCCCACAATCAGACAGTAAAGCGCAAACCACACGAGTTTACCTTTTTTCACTATTGCGAGCATCCATTTACAAGCAAGACAGCCTACGATAAACGCAGAAAAGAATCCAACGAGAATAGGAATCAGGCCAATACTTGCATCAGCTACACCCGCAGAGGCATCTATGGCCTCTACGCCCAACATTTTCTTCACATCAAGTAATGCTTCTCCTAAGATGGGAATAATTACCATGAGGAATGAAAACTGCGCTACCTGCTCGCGCTTGTCACCGATAAGTATACCTGTAGCAATCGTAGTACCGGAGCGTGACAGACCGGGGAGTACCGCAACGGCTTGAGCACTTCCTATCACAAACGCATCCACGAAGTTTATATCACGAGGTTTATACACCTTCCCAGTGAAGCGGTCTGTCTCGAGAGGACGAGTCCGGAAGAAATAGGAAAACGAAAGAAGAAGAGCAGTCACGCAAAGGCAGAATCCGACCAATGTAAGTTCTTTGCCGAAGAATGTTTCTATCGTATCCTTGAAACATAAACCTACAACTCCTATCGGGATGCACGATACGAGTATCTTGCATACATAGTAGAAATTCGAATCACGCTTGAAGGTAAAGAACGACTTACACAGAGGTAAAAATTCTCTCCATAATATAACTATGGTCGAAAGGACTGTTGCCACGTGAAGCATGACATCGAACTGAAGGCTCTCAGCACCGGAGAGATCGAGACCTAAAATCTCTCGGAAGATTTCAAGATGTCCCGATGAACTTATAGGAAGGTATTCTGCGAGTCCCTGGACTATACCCAGTAAGAGTGCGTCTAATGTATTCATTATCTATTGATATTTTACTATGCCTTGGGCGATTTGCGAAGACGTGCGGGGTTGATAATTATTGCAACAGCCATTGCCACGAAGCCGATAAAAGCAATTATCGGACCTACTACAATGCGCCGCGTGCTGAAGATTTCAGGATTAAATTCTTCTGCCGTACTACTGCCACCAAGCATAAGAAGAAATCCTACAACTATAAGCAATCCCGCAATTGCCATACCTATGAAGTTAGGGCGCTCAAGCGGCATCACATTTTTGGATGAAGTACTATCTTGTGTTTCAACCATTTTATTGCTAAATTATTATTAACTTCTATCGTTATTATTTCAAAAACATCTGGTCGTACGAGGCTCGCAAATATCTGTTTGTAGCTATCACTGCTGTTATCAGACATATCAAACCACCAGTAATTGCCAGCAAAATACCTACAGCTATAACGCTGCTCCAGGGCAATGCCTCTCCAAATAATGGGTCAAGCGAACTTCCGTAGGCACGCAGCAGCGCGAGGAATCCTGCAGCAACGACGCCTGATATACAACCACCAAAAGCTGCCGATTGAATAAAAGGTCGTCGGATAAAGGCACCCGTTGCCCCTACGAGTTTCATTGTATGAATCACGAAGCGGCGGGCATAAATCGAAAGACTTATTGTATTATGTATGAGTGCTACAGAAATGAACATAAGGACAGCAGCGAGTAAAACAAGTATAAGTCCCACACGTCGCAATGTCGAGTCGACACCTTCTATAACAGAACTCTCTGTAATGATTTCTTCAACTCCACGTGCATTCTTATATCTTTCTGCAAGCAAGGCTATGCTGTCAGGACTCGAATAAGACGATCGAACCCGCACGTCGAGCTCTGCGCTGTATGGGTTTTCATCAATGGTCGCAGAAATATCTTCGCCAAGATACTCACTTTCCTCTTTAAGTATATCTTCGGCAGAACTAAATGTCAATAATTCAACAACACCAGAGTCAAGAAGCGACTTCTTGAGAAGATCTATATCTCGCGAAGCACAGTCGCGTTCCATCTTGATTGTAAATCCGAGATTTCTGCGAACTTCTTCATTAAGATTACGTCCGGCAACACCGCAGAGAGCAGCCACTCCTAAGAGGACCAGAACAAGCGCCACACTCGCCAGAGAGCTGAGGCGCGAACCAAGGGTTGATATTCTGCGGGATCTTCGATTCGCCATTGCAAGTTCATATGCGCACACGTGCGCTAACTTTCCTAAATTCGTGCAAATTTAACACATTTACGACCCCTTGTCAAGTCTTTTTACATTCTTTTTAATTTTACACACATTAAAAAGGGAATTCCGGCAGTATTATTCTCCGGAATTCCCTAAATATTTAAAAGCTATATGTTAGCAATAAAAATATTCCCGCACCATTTCAAGCATCAAAGCAGGATCCTTAAGAGCCTTTGCTGCACGCTCACTGTCAAACGAACGAAGTCTCTTTTCCACACCCTTGAGCATTGCAGGCGAGAAAACACCTTCGGCTTCGAATATCTTCGCTTTAGCTGCGAGGCAATCTGCCGATTCCTCACAATTTATCGGTAACGAGGGTAAGGTGGCAAGCCGGTGAGCATTCTCAGGCTTGTGAATATCCACATCAACATAGTATCTCCGAGCTTCTTCAAGAGCATCCGGCATTTCGAATCCATGACGGGCAGCTACCGCAAGAGCCGCTATGAGCATGTAAACATCAGCCGTACCGTCGGCTGAACGCATCTCGAAAGTTTGCTTAGCAGCATACAACGGTTCTGAGACAACTGTTTCATCTACCGTGGTATGTCCATTGGCAATAGCACACATATCGCTTCCCGCAGTCCACCCTAATGGCACGCGTACAAGAACTGAGCGGTTCCTGTCACCCCAACAGATGTTTGTGGGAGCCTCCTGATGCGGTACCAGTCGGAAATATGAGGTAGGATTGGTATTTCCAAAAGCGGTAATAGCCGGTGCAAGATCCATTATGCCCGCAATTGCCCTTAAAGCATCATCGCTCAGCCGCTTCCCATCTTCTGCCAACATTGCGCTGGTGCCGTCGGGATGCATAAGCCGCATGTGTATATGAAGGCCGGAACCAGCTTTGCCTGTAGTTATCTTTGGAGCAAAAGAGACATCAAGACCTTCCTCTGCGGCAAGATTCCTGATAATCCATTTAGCAAGCATAAGTTGATCAGCGGCATCACGCGCATCAACGGGAAGAAATTCTATTTCATTCTGCTCGAAGATCTTTCCTTCAAGAGTAAAGTTACCTACCTCACAGTGTCCGTATTTGATTTTCCCTCCTGCTTTGGCTATATAACTCATGCAACGGGTGCGGAAGTCATTGAATTTTGCAAAGGGTCCGCTTTCATGATAACCACGTTGATCAGTGGCAGGAAATACCTCTGGATCTGGTGCGATCACGTAGTACTCAAGCTCTCCCATTGCATGGAATTCCAGGCCAGTGCGCTCTGAAAAAGCTGCGCAGGCTTTTGCGAGTGTGCGCTCGGGCGAACTGTCGAGTGGCTTTCCCTCATAATTGAAGTAAGAACACAGCATCGTCAAGGTCGGAATCGGTGCGAACGGATCCAGAAAAGCCGTGCGATAACGGGGTATTACATATAAATCCGAACTACCAGCCTCTATAAACGGAAACAGAGAAGAACCATCGACTCTTTCACCCTTAGTAAGGATAGTCTCAAGATAAGCAAGATCATTAATCACGAAGTTGAGTGTCTTCAGACGTCCGTCTGCTGCCGGATACATGAAATTGACCATCTCGATCCCGCGTGAGGATATGTATGAGATGATATCTGAAAGAGTGAATTCTGAAGGGCGTTTCTTAAGAAACGCCACAACATCATTAGGATTCATTGCCAGAAGTTTATCTTGCATGACTTACAGATATTATAAGGTGAGGTTTCACACTTTGACGACTCCGATGCCAGGACGGTCTGGAAGGGTAATTTTTCCGTCGACAATCTTCATACCGTCGAAGATATCATTCGCTATGAGAAGATTGCCGTCAAGATCGGCCCAGTCGGCAAGCGGCGACAGCTGAGCGGCAGCCGACACCGCGCAGGAAGTTTCGGTCATGCATCCGAGCATCACCTTCATGCCGAGAGATCGCGCAAGTGTGGCCATTTGATAAGCCTCATGCATACCCGTACACTTCATCAGCTTGATGTTGATGCCGTCGTATGCCTGAGCTGCTCTCTTAACGTCAGGTAGTCTCTGCAGGAACTCATCTGCGATGATTGGAAGCGGAGAACGTTCGCGTAGCCACGCCGTATCATCTATTGCCGCTTTATCCATTGGTTGCTCTACAAACATGCAGTTGCGCTCGGCAAGCCAGTGGCACATCTCAAGTGCCTGCTCACGATCGTTCCACCCTTGATTGGCATCTACACAGATAGGTACATCCGAAACCTTTCTCAGGGCCTCTACCGTCTCCTTATCATGGCCTACTCCCATTTTAACTTTTACTATCTTGAAGGGCGCCGTTTCCTCGATTTTATTACGCATTTCAGTAGGATCGGAGTCATAACTGATAGTAAAGGAAGTATTAGGAGTGCGTTCAGGATTAAGGCCCCAGATTTTATACCAGGGTTGTCCCATGATTTTTCCTGTAAGATCGTGCAGCGCGATATCGACTGCGGCTTTAGCAGCGCGGTTGTTGGGGGCAACGCTTTCCATATACTCATGAATATCCTCGATCCGGAAAGGATCTGAGAATTGTGAGAGGTCAAGACGCGAAAGGAACTCTGTTACAGACGCTACACTTTCTCCGAGATACGGGGGCATAGAAGCCTCTCCATAGCCTATCACACCGTCAAATTCTATTTGAACCTGCACTCCGGGAGTCGAAGTACGTTGGTTTTTCGCGAGATTGAAAGCATGGCGGAGTTGTAGTTCGTATGGCTCGAACGATAGATTCAGCCGACCGCTTTTCCCGGTCTTTCTTGTCGGGGTGTTGAATGCAGATACAGATATAGGAGCTGCAGCCACAAGTGCGCCGAGCATTCCTGTTTTAAGAAAATTTCTTCTGTTCATTTTATTTTAGGTAGTAGTGTTCAATATTTAAAAATACCAGGGGTGGTTACGGGCGCGTACAATCCCGGGGGTTTCTTCATTACCGGCAATTCTCACGGCATGAAGAAAAGGTGTAGTCAGGTAGAATTCAGATTCAGGATCTACACTGTTCCGCTTTACACGACCAGAAGAATGCACATAGTTCCCATTCCTGTCGTATATAGCCACATGTGTCACCTTGCCGGTTTTTGCATTGCCGAAGAAAAGAAGATCCCCGGGACGACATGTACGCCAATCTGATGCGTTGATACGTGTTCCTGTCAAAGCCTGCTGGGAAGCATCGCGCATTAATATTATGCCATTGGCATAGTAGCTAACTTTCGCAAGACCGCTGCAGTCAATGGCCTTTGTAGAAGTACCACCCCAAAGATACGGCGTCCCCTCCATGCTGTAAGCAATATCAAGGATTCGGTCGGGATTAAAATCTTGTCCGGCCCACTCTTCAATGGGTGTTAGAGCTGAGGCATCAATATATCCGGTCCGGCCGTCCGGCAATTCCACGTTGAGGCGCCCGTTTTCGACCCGAGGAGCCCCGCCGGAAGCAATAACTATACATCCATTTACAAGATCCGTCACTACGTCACGCACTCCGTCGGAAGTGGAGTTGCGGTAGACTCTTACTTGATATGGCGAGGTGACTATAAAGCGTTTTGACTCACGCCACATACGCATTTCATCATCTATTTTCTCAACGACAGAGCTTGAAGGTACGAATGCAATATAGCCATCGGGAGTCTGAACTCGCCACCAATCACCGTTCTTTTCAAGCAGGCGGAGGGGCGTACCAAGCACACTCTGAGTTACCATTTCAGCTGCATGCTTCGCGGCACCCCGGTGGGAAGCGGCACTGATGCGGGTCTGGGCCCAGCGATTGTAAGGATAAAGTATTGTGCTGTCGGCATAGTCCAAACCGGCATCTGAGAGCGCCTTATGAACAGCCCTATAGGCCGAGCTGTCCGATGTAGCACCTCCAACGGTCAGATTGCCGTCGTTGTCGTTGTAAGCCTTGATCTCAAAGATAGCCTGACGGCTGTCGGGAGCAAACTTAGCCTTTACATCTTCTACGGCTACACGCGCTTTATCAAGAAGCCCTTGCGATGACTGTCCTTTAGCTGCGGCAGACATGCACAAGCTAATGATAACTATGAGGCTTAGCTTTATCTTATTCATTTTCCAAGTTCTATAGGTTCTACATTAATCAGTTCGAGATGACTGTCCCATGCGGGGTAATAGAGATTACCTCGCGATGTTTCAACTTCACCAAGCTGGAAATCAACAGTCTCCGAACGTATAAAGTTTTTACGCGGGAAAAGTTCATCACCGACTCCATGGTTGCTCGCTAAGCGATGAGAATCAATGCCATGAGAATAGAATCCACGCGCTTCGGGATCATCAGCTCCAGTATAGCGCCCGAAAGAGACATCCACTGGAAGCCAGCCGATTCCTTCGAAATATACTTCAGCCCAATCGTGAAGATTCTTTTCTCCAGGATGAAGCATCCAGCCGCTCTCCCAACGCGCGGGTACTCCGAGACTTCGCATCAACGAAATGTAGAGCAGTGTGACTTGGCCGCAATCACCATGTTTTTCACGTAGAACATATTCAGGGATACAGCTTATTGTACTGTACTCGCGGGCTCCGGCCCATGGATAGCGCGCTATTATGTAGTCATACACAAGTTCACTCTGTCGGAAAGGATTAGTTTCGTCTCCAACTATCGTACGGGCAAGAGAATCAAGACGGACTATATGCTTTCCTTCGGGAAGGCGCGTATATCTTGTGTATACATCCGACTTTTCATCGTATGACTTGATATCTTTCTCAATATCTTCGGCTGACATGTAAGCTCCGGAAGTTACAAAACTTCCCTTATATTCGAAGTGTGCGGTATCACCCAGTGCAGGCGACGGAAGTTCAAAATAGATAGTATTGTGCATCGAATTTCCTGCCGACAGGATATAGGCTGAAGGAGTTGTAGAGATAATCTCTACCCCACTCTGCCTCGAACTCAAATCGCTGTCTAAAGGCAACGGCATCCACACTCTTATAGTATCCCCTTCTATCGCCGGATGAGAAGGCACATCCACACTGAATCGGTATGTCACCTTGTGAGCGCCTCCATTCGGGAGATTCCCCCGTGAATAAGCAAGAATCGAGTCTACAAAGCTTATCCTTTTAGGAGACGCCGAAGAGCCTCGCGGACGTGTACCTCCGTTATATCTCGGACAGAGCAAGCCGAAATTTCTCACAGACTTTCTGTGAAACTTCTGCTCTCCGTCGATCATTTTATATTCAAGGTAATGGGCTGCTGCGAAACTATCTATATCCCCGGCATCAAAATCTCCATATTTTTCTGACAATAATAATGCCAGCGTATCACGTGAAAGCGTAAAATCTGCAGCTATTCGAGCTTGAATAGCCGAAATGCTATCTGTCTCAAGCCACTCAGGAGTCGCAACATCTTTACTCTCCCGCGTACATGAGGCCGAAAGCACGGCTAACGCAGCTACTATAATCGTGTATTTTTTCATTGGCATGGATTTTGGAAAAACAAAAATAGCGATTTTTTTTCAATCATCCAAATCTCTCACAATACTTTAAATTTATTTTGAGAAAACAAAAACCGCTGCCACGGCAAAATAGGGACAGCGGTACACGATTCGATGACTAAAGGGAATTAACTCACTTTATGGCAGAAAAAAAATCAGCCCTGAGTGAAGTGTCTTCCTCAAAGACTCCGTTGTAGTGCAGGGTGGTAGTTGCCGAATGTTGTTTTTCCACACCTCGCATCTTCATGCACAGATGTTCTCCCGAACACGTTACGATTACTCCCTTGGCTCCGAGAGTCTCCCGCACAGAATCACATATCTGCGCTGTAAATCTTTCCTGTACCTGGAGACGACGAGCAAAAACATTCACAATTCTCGCAAGTTTACTCAACCCAACTATCTTTCCATCGGGAATGTAGCCTATACTTACTTTACCGAAAAAGGGCAATATATGATGCTCGCACATCGAATAGAATTCAATATCCTTCACCACTATAAGCCTTGAACCTTCATGCTCGAAAAGAGCCTGTTCCATCAGAGGGCCAGCTTCTTGAGTATAACCGGAGGTAAGATAGCATAATGCCTTGGCGGCTCTTACCGGCGTCTTAAGAAGACCTTCACGGTTCACATCCTCACCAAGCAACTTGAGAATGTCCGAGATATGCTCAGCAATTTCAGCTACACGCTTATCTTCTGCGGGATTATCCATCTCAATCACTTACATTAATTTTATCGCGCATCACGCGCAAATATGGAGCCAGATTCGGAAGAGCCTGCCTGATTTCAGCAAGCACGGCTTCTGCTTCGGCTCGGGTTCGAAAATCACCGACCTTTACACGCCAATACGGAGAATTGAACGAAAGGTACGTACGGAGATGAGGAAACTCCGCTCTCATTCTGTTCTCGGCCGATTCGGCACTACTTCTTGCCGTTCTTGGATTATTGTCATCGAACACCTGCACTCTGTATCCCGTCCGGACTTCCTGCTGATGATGACGCGCGGAAGAAGCATCATCAACATTCTCAGACATTGATGCTGAAGGTGAGTATACAAGGAGACGAGCCAGTGCTTCCGGCTGATTGATACTCACATTGCCTGAGTTCTCAATATCTTTAACTATCGAAGTCTCTGCTTTGACAGCCTCCGACGAAATTAAACCGAGAACAGCAACCAGTGTAGTTAACAGTGTTCGAGTCATTTTTCAAATAACTACTGACCGGAGCCGCAGGCCAGCGGCTCCGGTCAGCTTAATTTTTCCTTTTATTAGAAAGCTTTGACGATTCCCATGAAGTCGGCACACTTGAGTGCAGCTCCACCGATCAGACCGCCGTCCACGTCAGGCTTTGCAAAAAGTTCTGCAGCATTAGAAGGCTTGCAGCTGCCGCCGTAGAGAATCGAGCAGTTGTCTGCAATTTCCTTACCGTACTTTTCAGCTATGACTGCGCGGATGTGTGCGTGCATATCCTCAGCCTGGTCTGCAGTAGCAGTTTTGCCTGTACCGATCGCCCATACGGGTTCGTATGCGAGGATGATTTTGCTGAAATCTTCAGGGCTGAGGTTGAAAAGACCTTCTTCGACCTGACGCTTAACTACTTCGTTGTAAGTGCCGTTTTCGCGTTCGCTGAGCACTTCACCGATACAGAAGATGGGTGTAAGACCGTTTGCAAGAGCAAGGGCAACTTTCTCACGAAGTGTTTCAGATGTTTCACCGTAGTACTGACGGCGCTCGGAGTGACCGAGGATTACATATTTAGCACCCGTGGAAGCGATCATGGGAGCTGAAATTTCGCCGGTGTAAGCACCCGATGCATGATCAGCGCAGTTCTCAGCGCCAAGACCGAGAATGTTGGCGTCAATTTCACCTGCTACAGGGCAGAGGTGGGTGAAAGGTACGCAGATGATCACGTCACAGTTAGCTTTGAAACCTTTGAGGGCTTCATTCACTTCTTTGGCAAGAGCAACACCTTCGGGAACGGTGGTGTTCATCTTCCAGTTGCCGGCTACGATATTCTTTCTCATTTTATGATAAAGTGTTATTTTGTATTATGTCCTATTTTGGGTGTGCAAATTTACGAATTTTTTTTGGTATGCCCCACAAAGAGACGCAGTATTTTGGGTGATAAACCAAAAAGATAGATCACCAATAAGCTCCCAAGGTATAACGAAAGCAGAATCAGATGCCAATGGCCATTGTCAACAGGCTTGATATCACGGAGTTTATCATCTTGATTCACTCCCTCTCCGAAATCTGAATCAAGAGAAGCCAGCGAACGCTTCCACTTCACAATCCCGTTTTCCGTATACACCAGAGCGGCATCTCCTCGCACAAGCTGTTTAAGTGCTGTAGGACTCGCTGAATAAATAGGAAAAAGAGGCTTGGCAAGTGATGTCCAGCGCTCAAGAGACAATCCGGAAGCACCGGCAATTCCTATCATCTCTACACCCTGATCTACAGCACACCGGTAGAGATTGTTGGTCAAGTGTATCCTCGAAAGAAATTGCATATCAGGATCAGGTACTATGAGATACAGCACCGCGCCTTCAGCATCGGCAAGATCTTCATTAACCTCGAACCCGTCTTCATCTCGCACCTCAAAGCCTCGGACCTCTTCGCCCCCATGAGCCTTTGAAGTCATTTCGACAAACTCCCAGGTGTCATCCGGAAGTTTATCAAGAGTAAACTCTTGTCTGACACCGTTTTTCTCATAAATATAGCATTCCTCCGTAGAGCTGTCATCCCCTCCGAAGAGTGAAGTCCCAATCTTATATGGGCGGAAATCAACGAGAGGCTGCACATTATATCCCACAAAAGCTAAAACTAAAGGAAAAGCGACCGATACTGTAATCTGAAGCCACTGGATAGGAGGTGCATAAATGCCTTTTACATCTTTCCCTTTTGCAAGCAGATATGCTATAAGCGCCGTCAGAACAATATTCTTGATTAAAGTTGCAGTATTGGATACGACTAAAAAATCGCCGAAGCATCCGCAATCGGAAACCGGCGCCTCTATAGCAATATATACTGTTAACGGCAGCATCACCGCCACAAGAGCGGCAGCAACCCACACGGCAACTCTCTTTAGTGAACCTGTCGCCACCAGCACACCTGTGCAGAACTCAGCACATGCAAGTGAAACACATCCAGTAAGAACAAGCTCTCTGGGCAATTCAAGACCCCACACCTGAAGATATTCACTCGCCTTAATCAGGAATCCCCAAGGATCAATGGCCTTAGCCCACCCCGAGATTATGAACGTGCCTCCAACTAAAAGACGGCATATCCAAACCGTCATTATCCGCAGACGCTTCTTAGCGTGATCCTGCATCCTCCGTAAGTTTAATAATTCCGAATACAGAGTAGTTCACCATGTCGAAATAGTTGGCATCAATGCCTTCCGACACTTTGGTCTCGCCGCTATGATCTTCAATCTCTTTTGTGCGCTCTATTTTTGCCAGTATAAGGTCGACATACGAGAGCACTCGCATATTGCGCCAGGCTTCATCGTAGTCTGTGTTCTTCTTTATCATCAAAGCCTTAGCTTCCTCAGCAATTGTATCATAGAGTTCTATAGCTCGCTCGACACTTATATCTTTGGTATCGGAATACCCGAGCCTCAACTGTATGATTCCTATTATACCATAGTTTACTATCCCTACGAATTCGGGCAGAATACCCTCCCCTACGGCCGACTGACCATTAACCTGGAGAGTCCTTATACGTTTTGCTTTGATAAATAGCTGATCGGTTATAGCCTCTGGCCTCATTATCCGCCACGAAGGACCATAATCACCGAGCTTTGCCACAAAAACTTTCCGGCACAGAGCAAGAGCTTCCGTAAACTGTGTATTGGTATCTTGTTTCATGCTATTCTTTTTTGCAAAATTAATTCAAAAACTCCGATTCACCAAGAATGACGCTAATCTTTTACCACCTATAGCCACAAGTGCTCCGAGTTTGTTTTTCATCCTTGTCTTTCGATCTTTAAGAATTTCTGGAGACATCCTTCTCACCTCCCTGAAGCATCTTTCAGAAAGAGACGAGTCACCATACCGGCTTGCAAACCTGAAAATGTTATAGTAAGCACTGAATCGGCGCGACAATGCTGCTTTAACCAATTCCGGATTGTTCTCTTTTATAAAGGTCATTACAGTATCCACAGCCCAAAGAGCATCCGCCCTCGCCGGTGACCATGTATGTATAAAACTATCGTTATTAACCCGATAATAATATACTGCGGAATCAATGTAGGCAATTTTTCTTGCTCGAGAATAGATCCGTGGAGTTATCTCTAAGTCTTCAAATCTTCTACCGCTTTTAAACCTCGGTGCACCAGATCCTTCAAAAAGGCTGCGCCTATACAATTTCCCACAGACGCTGAAATCATTTCCAACCCGTTGGTAAAGAGTTTTCTCAAGAGCTTTGGCGGAGCTCATCATCACAGTAAGGATCTTCCTTGGTTTCCAATGCGGTTCATCTGATAAAAAACCGACAGCAATATCACATTCATCATCACTTTCCAAGGCACTAAGAAGGCGTGAAATACTCCCAGCAACAAGTTTATCATCCGAATCGATGAAGAAAACATATTTTCCAGAAGCAGCTTCAAGCCCTGCATTTCGTGCAGCAGAAACACCTCCGTTCTCAAGGCTTAATAGCTTTATTCTGTCAGAATGCTCCTGCGCAAGTTTAGTCGCTATTTCGAGCGATCCATCTGTCGAGCCGTCATCAACAATGATTATCTCAACATCCTTATAATCCTGCTGTAATACACTCTCCACACACTCACGGAGGAAGAGCTTACTATTATAAACCGGAATTATTACGCTGACTGTTTTCATATCACCGTATTATAATAGGTGCCGAAGGCTCAGACTCATTATTTACACGGTCAATCGCCGTTATCACATACACCCCACCCTCTCTAGCTGTATACTCATTTGCCGCAGTCACTTCTACAAGAGCTCCGGGTCGCGACGTGTCTATATCAGCACGGCTGTCAAAGCGGTATATCCCGAACTTTACAGTATCGCTGCACTTTCCTTCTGCATCCGGCTTAAACCACGAGAAGGAAGATTCTCCGGTAGGACGCAATCCCGAAATCGCTTTGGGGGCTTTCTCGCTTAACCACGGGTATGCAGGAGGTAAAGCAACCGATGAATGATAAATTGTTGAAAGAGAATCGGCAACGCCTCCGTGATTACGTGTCACTTCATAGCCTGGCCACCAACAGTTTCCACCGATGTTGTCGTGAGCACGCACAAGTTCTATCTTTTCAGCGAGTTCATTCTTATCCGACGTTCTCACCACGTCTTGCCCGACAAAAATGTGGTGTTTAGGTTCAACACCATTCCACCAATCAACTAACACTCTGTAGGATGCTGACTTATGATCGAGCTCCCAATACAACTGAGGAAGAAGGTAATCAATCCAGCATTCATTATCCCATAGAAGCACATCGGCGTACAGTGCATCATAATTTTCAAGACCATTTGTTTCACTACCTCTCGGATCAGTCTTTTTATTCCGATATATCCCGAACGGACTGATTCCGAAGCGGACCCATGGTTTGACTGCTTTCACTCTTTTTCCCACGTCCTCAATGAGCAAATCTACATTATGCCGACGCCAGTCAGCGAGTTTCATGCCGTTGCCATACCGAGAATATGATTTTTCATCAGGAAATTGCTTACCGGCAATAGGATATGGGTAGAAGTAATCATCAAAATGTATTCCATCGATATCATACCGAGAAACGATATCATCCACAACCTTGCCTATAAACTCTCTGTTTTCAGGAAGTCCGGGGTCAAAATAAAGCTTTCCTCCGTAGGAAAGGCATCGTTCGGGATGTTTACGCGCAATGTGGGTGCCAGGAAGCGTATTTGCCTGCTTGCTGTTCGACGTCACCCGGTAGGGATTAAGCCACGCATGCAATTCCATTCCGCGGGCATGACACTCTTCAACCATAAATTCAAGAGGATCCCAAAACGGCACCGGAGCCTTTCCGGCATCAGTTAGATATACACTCCATGGCTCATATTCGCTCGCGTAGAATGCATCTGCCTGCGGTCGCACTTGGAAAATCACAGCATTGATTCCGGCCAGTTTAAGGCTGTCGAGCTGACGGATAAGATATGCTTTATTCTCATCCGTAGTCTGTCTTCGGTACTGTGCTTGAAAAACCGTGTGGAGCCACGCCCCTCTGAACTCTCGAGTCTGTCCAACAGACAAAAGCACAGATATTACAAGCAATATATATGAAAAAGTAAATCGCATCTTTGCAAGAATCTTATTTCCTGCAAAGATACGATTTTTTTTATTTTCCTATAAGCCTTGCGGCTTACTTTGTCTCTCGATTATTCAGCGGGAGTCTCTTCTGCTGCAACCTCTGCACCTCCGGCATTATTGAGGGCATCAACAATTGCGCGGAATTCGTCGAGAGAAATTGTCTTCTCGTCGAGCTTAACTATGTTGTGGATTGCGTGGAAAAGATTGCCGTTGAACGCCATGCGAACGAGTTGACGACGCTGCTTCTCATCCTTGAGCATGTTGTCTGTAAAGTAGTCGAGCATCTGGTCGGCCATATGAGCCATACCGTACTGCTGGAGCTGCTGCATACCGTAGGTGCGGGCGGCAGCCTTCACGTCATCTTCGGTTACCTTCACACCGAGTTTTTCAGCAACCTTGTTCTCTATGATTTCCCACTTGATGCCGGGGATGCTGCGTTCGAGCAGACCGGGCACGTCTTCTTCTTTAAGTTCGCTATTAGTGCGTGCAAGGAACTTGGCAAGGAAGTTGAGAGGGAGAGGCATGCCTTCTCCATAGGTCTCCATGAGGTAATCTTCTGCCTGACGGGTAAAGAGCTGATTGCTGTTGGGCTGGAGTGCCTGAGCTATCATATCCTTCACTGCCTTACGGTATTCTTCTTCGTTGTGCACACGGTCAGCACCGAATACTTTGGTATAGAAGGCCTCGCCGAGTTCTGCAGGTTTGTTGACGATAAACTCTGAGATGTTGATCTCGAAATCACCGCGAGCCTCTTCTACCTTATCACGGTCGATGTGGAGCATCGATGCGAGTTCTGCTTCGTTGCCGTCGCATGTTGCGAAAGGATTGAAGATAACTTTATCACCAACCTTGGTGCCTTCGAATTTCTTAGCCTGATCTTCCGACTTGAAGAGGAACGGCGCAAGAATACCGTCGGTTACCTGAATACCGCCTTCTTTCACTGTACCGTCTTCGTTGAGCTGCATGATGCTACCCTTTACAAGAGCGCGCTCAGCATATTCCTGAGCAGGAACCTGCTCACCTGCTTGCTGGCGGAGAGACTTATCCTGTTCATCGATCATCTGATCGGTCACTTCGATATTATAGAAAGGAAGTGTTGCATTTGCGAGATCTATGTTCAGTTCGGGAGCAAGACCGATTTCATAGCGGAAAGTATAGTCCTTTTCCGAAAGGTCGATCTGACCGTTATCTGCAGGGATAGGCTGTCCGAGAAGATCAAGCTTGTTATCCTCTACATACTTGAGTGCTGCGTCTGCAGCCACTTCATTGAGAACATGAGCCTTTACTTCGTTGCCAAAACGTTTGCGGAGCTGAGCCATGTCTACATGGCCTTTTCTGAAACCGGGAATCTGGCGTGTATTGCCTATTTCTTTAAGCTCTTTCTTGACGCGGTCGGCATAGTCAGCTTCATCGATTTTAACTACGATAAAGCCTTCGAGATCGGCCGTCTGTTCGAGTGTTACTTCCATTATATTTTATCTTTTATTAGTTAATTCTCAATATTCGGCCATACAGCATGTACAACCGAAGTGCAAAATTACTACTTAAAATGATACGAATCAACTATCCGCAGCGTTTTTTGTGTAATTTTTGCTAAAATGAGGCTGTTGACTCATACTCTATCTACAACCATTTTACTTGACAAAAGTTTTTCGTCTTATTTTCCCGTTGGCTGTGCGCGGAAGTGATTCGACCTCAACATATCGCTTTGGCAAGAGCCTGTGGTCGTTAATGGCCTCTCTAAGTTTCCGCTCAATTGCGCATAGTTCTTCATCATTAGCCTCTGCAACCAATGTCACGGCTTGCCCCCATTTCTCGTCTTCAGTTGAAGTAACAAAGAAAGGTATTTCACCGAGGACTTCGGAATATAGTTTCTCAAGTTCCTCAGGGATTAATTTAATTCCTCCACTGTTTATCACCCCGTCAGCACGCCCGCGCCATTTGAATTTGTAAGGCGATAATAGTTCAACAATATCGTTGGTCTCTAATGTCCCAAACGAAAATCGTTCGCTCGCAAGAATTAGTCGCCCATCCTCACTCGCGGAAAACGACATTCCGGGCATAGCCGTAAAGACCCGATCCGGGTCATTGGCCTTTGCCAGTGCTACATGGCTGCAAGTCTCTGTCATTCCATAACTAATCCACGCACGGTATCCGGCGAGCGTAAGCTTGTGGCACTGCTCCTTAGTTGGTGCAGCTCCACCTATAAGAAGATTCCTGACTTTTCTGGCATAATGTGGTTTATCAACAAAGGATTGAATCTGTGAGGGGACAATTGCAAACAGATCTATCACGGAATCTACATTGTCAAGATCTATATTATTCGTTGGCGAAAAGGCTAAAATATCAGCACCGGCGAGGTCGGCGCGAACGCACATCATTTTCCCCGCAATATAATCTGTACTCAGAGCCATTCCGACCACACTCCCCTTATTGATACCGAAAAATGTGTTCGTGGCTTTTGCCGATGCCGCCATATCGCGTTTAAGAAGCAATATGTCTTTTGGCTTTCCCGTAGACCCAGAGGTATGAGCCTTAACCGTGGGCTCTCCATTGCGCCACTCTTCCATGAATTCTCTCACTGATTCCATTGCAGTCCCTCCGGTAATATGTATGGTGTATCACGTCGGTTCCAGAGTTCGCTTCCCCGTAAAAACAGTGGCGACTCTACATTATTAAAATATAAGGCTCCCGTGCCAAGACCCTGTGGGATCTTCGGATTCTTTCCGGCAACCCATGCAGCTATAGCACCCAGACCAATATTCGATTCAAGAGCAGAGGTTGCCCACCACCCGATATTAAGTCTCTCAGCTTGATCAATATAAATATCAGCAGCTTGGAATCCGCCGCAAAGAGAAGGCTTCAATATTATATATTGTGGATGAATAACTTCTAACAGAGCCTTCATCTCTTCTGCTGTTCTATACCCTATTAGTTCTTCATCAAGTGCTATATCAATGGGAGAGATTCGGCATATCTCTGCCATTTCCTGTACATTTCCGGCCTTGATTGGTTGCTCGAGAGAATGTATATGGTATTCCGAAAGACGATTAAGTCGCTCTATGACATCCTCTTGCGTAAAACTTCCGTTAGCATCCAGCCGGATTTCCAGATCTGAAGCTTTAAATTCTTTACGAATGTCCGACAACAATTCTATTTCGTCTTCGAAGTTAATGCCCCCGATTTTCAGTTTTAGCACTTTGAATCCAGAGTCAAGTTTTTCAGCAATCCTTCGGGCCATTAGTTCTTTATCGCCCATCCATATCAATCCATTTATAGGGATTCCCTCTTCTCCGCGTAGCCATGGTGTATCTTTCGGCTTTCCAAGTGCTGTTTCAAATCCGAAACGAATTGAAGAATACTCCGAATTCAACGCGTCTTCGGGATTATTACACGCTTCCGCAAGCAAAGACTCATAATCGGGTCTATCCTCTGCCGATAATCCTCTGAAGAGTGCACACTCTCCGATACCGACAGTCTTTTCTGGATTAGATGTACAGTAAACACGTATAAAATACGTATCTTTAACATCCATGGTTTGACGCGATGTGCGCGCCTCAAACTTAAACCGAAGACTATATCTGCACCACTGAGCCTTTAGCATATCCTTTTTGGGAGCAAATTTAAGGCTATTTCCCGGCTGCTCCTATCATTTTTATATTTCTTAACGCTTGTAAGGTTGTATGAGATTCATTACCTTTGCACTTGGTTTATACAATAGAAGTTATTCATGGAAATTCTCTACGAAGACAATCATATCATCATCGTAAACAAAGCTTCCGGTGAAATTGTGCAAGGCGACAAGACGGGCGATGAGCCTCTTTCCGAAACCCTTAAACAATATATAAAGGTACGCGACAATAAACCCGGACAAGTGTTCATGGGGGTGGTCCACCGTCTCGATAGACCGGTCAGTGGTGTCGTTGTGTTTGCCAAAACCTCTAAAGCGTTGTCGAGACTCAACGCAATGTTTGCCTCGGGAGATGTGCACAAAACATATTGGGCCGTAACAAGAAACAAACCTCCTAAAGATTCCGACACCCTCGTTCACTACATCACTTCAATCGAGCGCAATAATAAATCCTTCGCTTCCGCTACACCAAAGCAGGGCGCGAAGGAAGCCCGACTCAATTATTCTCTGATTGCCTCTTCCGATCGTTATAATCTTCTCGAAGTCAACCTCATGACCGGACGGAAGCATCAGATACGCGTCCAACTTTCATCTATTGGATGTCCTGTAAAGGGTGACCTTAAATATGGCGACAAGCGCAGCAATCCCGACGGTAGCATTTCTCTCCATGCACGCCGTATCACTTTTATTCACCCGGTATCTAAAAAACAGATTGACGTAACAGCTCCTGTTCCACAAGGAGACAATCTGTGGAAAGCCCTAGAAGATACCGCATCTCAAAACACTGTCAATGACTAAGGAAGATTTAAAAATAGTATTCTTCGGCACTCCCGAATTTGCAGTTGAGAGTCTCGACGCCCTAGTAAAGGGCGGATTCAATATTGCTGCAGTAGTCACTATGCCCGATAAAGCAGCAGGGCGTGGTCAGAAACTAAGTCAATCAGCTGTAAAAAAATACGCTTTGGAGCACTCCCTGCCTATACTCCAACCCGAAAAACTTAAAGATGAGTCTTTCGTCAAAACGCTCCAGGATATTTCTGCCGACCTGTTTATAGTCATAGCATTCAGGATGCTTCCTGAAGTCGTTTGGTCTATGCCACCTCTCGGCACATTCAATCTGCATGGCTCCCTGCTACCTCGCTACCGTGGAGCCGCCCCTATCAATCGTGCAATCATGAACGGTGATAGTGTCACCGGAGTTACCACATTTTTCCTCAAACACGAAATAGACACGGGTGATATCATCGACCGTGTAAGTATTGAGGTAGGGCCTGACGAGGACGCCGGTTCGGTGCACGACCGCCTCATGGCTCTCGGAGCAGATCTCACCGTCAAGACTGTAGAAAGCATTATCGACGGGACTCTCGTCACCAAGCCACAGAGCAGTTTCACGGATGAGCAACCCACTCCGGCCCCTAAGATTTTTAAGGAAGATTGCCGCATCTGCTGGTCTTCACCAGCACAGGATATCCACAATCACGTCCGGGGCCTCGCTCCCTATCCTGCGGCATGGACCGAACTATCATTCGGCGGTCCGGAAGGTAGTGCTCAGTACTCAGTCAAGATTCTGAAGACAAAACTTTCTCATAACGAGACTCCGCACCTTGAACCCGGTCAGCTCTGCCTGTTCCAAAAAAAGGTCTACTGCGGAACAGGCGATGGTAATGCTATCGCACTTGAAACGATACAGCCTTCTGGTAAGAAAGCAATGCCAGCAGCAGACTTTCTCAGAGGTCTGCGCGCTGATGAGAAAGGATTGAATCTCTGGTTTATCTAAATTATTAACACTCTTTATTAAATATTTAAACCTTTGACGCTACACACTTCGCGGCTTTTTTTGTAATTTTACGGCTTAAACTGGAGGACACTTTCAGAAAGAACATAATTTGTTGAACTTTAACACTCTTAATTTGTTAAGTTAATATATTAGAAGAAAGACAATATCTTCAATATCTAAATGGTTTAACTTACAAATGACAGAATTATGAGCGACTACAACATTCCAACCCCCGAAGAAAAACGACGCCAACGTGCTGAAGAACGCGAAAACACGCCCGCTGTTGGCAGTGCAATGCGTACTATTTTCGGCATAATCATGATTATCATTTATGTAGGCATGGGTGTACTCCTCCTCATCAACTTCTTCAACTGGGATGGTGATTGGGCCTGGACCCGCTACGTAGTTGGTATCGTACTTATTATTTATGGCGCACTCCGTGCGGTCCGTCAGATTAAAGGTATTGATTAAAGCGTCTCAGAATATGGCAAAGAAATTCAACACCATAGTAGTAGCCGCCCTCGCCCTTTCCTTGGGCCTGGGCGCTTCTTCGTGTCTTAAATACGAGAAAGATCCCCACTCCTCTACTTCAGGAACCGCGACACTCGTTTGCGACAACACTTTTGAGAATATTCTTAATCAGGAAGTTGATGTCTTTGAATATCAATATCCTGATGCACACATCCTTGTTCGATATGGGACGCAGTCGGAAGCTTTCGATTCGCTATTTAGCCTCAATACCCGCTCTGTTGTGGTAAGCCGCGACCTCACTCCCCAAGAAAAGAGTGCGCTCAAAGCCAAATACAAAAAGGAACGCGGAGCTAACATCAATGTGCGATCTGCAAAGATAGCCGTAGATGCTGTTGCTTTCATTGTCAATCAGAAGAATACCTGTGAGAAGCTCACCGTAAGCGAACTTGCTGATATCATTTCCGGCGAGTCTGACGAGTGGAACGATCTCGAACCGTCTGATCTCGGTAAGATCAAGGTTGTCCTTGATCAGAAAGGTTCCTCTCTCGCCACCTATCTTACCGACTCGCTTCTCAATGGTCGTCCCCTTGGCCCGAACGTTTATGCAGCGGGATCTATTCCTGAAATCTTTAAGATTGTTGAGGAAAACCCCGACGCCATCGGCGTGCTCGGCGTAAGCTGGATTACTTCCGACATGGAAAATGCCGATGTCAGCAAACAGGAGCTCGCAGAAAGCGTTCTGTCCGACGGTGCAGTAATGGGTGCCACCCTCACTCAGAGAGTAAAAGTACTCAAAGTAAACCGTGATGACGATGTACGTGCCTACAAACCGTATCAACAATACATTTTCGACGGCTCATATCCTCTCTTCCGTCAGATTTATATGATTACTACAGCTTCTACCTCTAATGTTGCCGGTGGCTTCTATTCCTTCGTCACAGGCCCTATCGGTCAGAAGATTATTATGAAGACCGGAATTCTTCCAGCCCGTGTAAGCGTTCAGCAGGTAGAACTTCCAGATCGTGAATAAGAATCAATAATAAACCAACATAAACTTTCTAAGACAACAATGAAGAAAAAACTCTTCTTATCTCTTTTCCTTGCCGGAAGCCTCCTTGCATCTGCTCAGACCCAAGGATACAAAGACGGCATCGAATACTACAAGGCTGGTCAGCACGGTAATGCAGCTACCATTCTTAAGCGTACTCTCAACGATCCCACTACTGATCAGTCCCTCGCTAACTATTATCTCGGACAGGTGATGCTCATGCAGGGCGACAAGGCTGCTGCGAAGAAGTATTTTGACAAGGGTATGGAACTTAAGAGTGACAACGGCTACAACTATGTTGGACTTGGCGCTCTCGACCTCCTCAACGGCAAAGCTGATTCTGCCGACGAAAACTTCAAGACAGCAAAGAAATTCGCCAAGAAAGATGCTGAAATTCTTGTGGCCATAGCTCGTGCTTATTACAATGCCGACCCTGTGAAATACGCTAAGGAAATTCAGAAGTACATCGACGAAGCACGTAAGATCTCAAAGAATCAGGAACCCTCTATCTACATTCTCGAAGGCGATATGCTTGCCGATCAGAAAGACTTCGGTGGTGCAGCTGCTAAATACGAAAATGCTATCTACTATGATCCTTCAAACTCTGAGGGTTATGTGAAGTACGCCAATGCATATTTCTACGTGAACAAAAACTTCAGTATTCAGAAACTTGAAGAACTCCTCAGCAAGCAGCCCAATTCTGCTATGGCTCAGCGAGAGCTCGCCGAGAAATACTTCAAGGCCGACCACTGGAAAAAAGCTTCTGAACTCTACGGTCAGTATATTCAGAATCCCAACCACTTCCCAGAAGACAAGTCGCGCTACGCCGTGCTCCTCTATTGGGGTGAAAACTATCCCGAATCGCTCCGCATAGCTAACGAAATCCTCGCAAAGGATCCTACCGACTTCCAGTCGCAGCGCCTTGTATTCCTTAATCAGGCTAAGATGGGTGAAAACGAAGCAGCAATAGAGAACGCAGAAAAGTTCTTTGCCCAGCACAAAGGCGAACACTTCACCACTAACGACTTCGTGACCTACGCCGATGCCCTCACTGCTGTTGGTCAGGATTCTCTCGCCGTCGTACAGTACGAATTCGCTGCTAAGAACGATCCTGAAAACTCTGATCTTCTCAAAAACCTTTCGTCTCTTTATTCCCAGAATAAGCTGTACGGAAAGTCAGCAGAAGCCTACGATGCCTACCTCAAACTTCAGGAAAATCCCTCTATCAGCGATCTCTTCGGTATGTCGGGTCGTTACCTCAACGCGGCACTCAACGAAACCGATTCGCTTCAGGCAGTACAGCTCGCAAACCGTGGTCTCGAGTACATCGACGGTCTGATCGACCGCGCCGCCGAACCCGTCCCCGCTTTCTATCAGCGTAAGGCCGGTCTCCACGTTGCACGCAACGGTAAGAAACCCGACGCCGACGCTATTGCAGCTTACGATATGCTCATCCAGACACTCGACGCTAACCCTGAGAACATGAATCCCGAGAACCCCGACAACGCTCTCAAGCAGTATCGCGAGGCTTACTCTTTCGAGATCATGTATTACGCAAACTTCAATATCGACAAGGCGAAGCAGGCTCTTTACACCGATAAATACAATGTGGTGAAAGACCTCCTTACTCCTAAACAATAACACCTCCTCGGTGCAATGTATTAAAGAGGGCTTCGCCGATATGGCGCGAGCCCTCTTTTTCAACCCAGTCAAAATTATATGACCCAACCTCTCGCAGAACGGTTACGCCCCCGAACACTCGATCAGTATATAGGCCAGAAGCATCTCGTAGGCCCGCAAGGAATCATCCGGCGCATGATAGATTCCGGGAAAATTTCCTCATTCATCCTATGGGGACCTCCCGGCGTGGGCAAAACCACACTTGCGCGAATCATAGCAAACACCACCAAAAGCGCTTTCTTCACCCTCTCCGCTGTCACAGCCGGAGTTAAAGAAGTTCGTGAAGTGATTGAGCGAGCTCAGCGTGAGGCATCCGGCATGTTCTCACAGGGGCGTCCTATCCTCTTCATCGACGAAATCCACCGTTTCAGCAAGTCGCAGCAGGACAGTCTCCTCGGCGCCGTTGAAAACGGCACTGTAACTCTCATAGGCGCTACTACGGAAAATCCTTCATTCGAAGTAATCCGCCCGCTCCTCTCGAGAGCTCAGGTCTACACACTAAAGCCTCTCGAGGAAACCGATCTGAGCGAACTTCTCAAACGCGCGGTCTCTGAAGATGAAATCCTGGGTAAAAACAATGTGCGCATAGAAGAAACCTCTGCACTTTTCCGATATGCCGGCGGCGATGCACGCAAGCTCCTCAACATTCTCGACCTTCTCGAACAGTCCACTCCTATAGGAGAAGACATTGTAATAAACGATAAAGTTGTCACCGACAGACTCCAGGAAAATCCGCAGGCATACGACAAAAACGGCGAGATGCACTACGACATCATCTCAGCCTTCATCAAGAGTATCCGGGGCAGTGACCCTGACGCCGCTGTTTACTGGCTCGCCCGCATGATTGCGGGTGGCGAAGATCCCGAATTCATTGCTCGCCGAATGGTCATTCTCGCTTCTGAAGATATTGGTCTTGCGAATCCAAATGCCATGCTTATTGCCGACACTACCTTTTCGATAATACAGAAGATCGG
Organism: uncultured Bacteroides sp.; assembly: GCA_964472555.1. Lineage (GTDB taxonomy): Bacteria > Bacteroidota > Bacteroidia > Bacteroidales > Muribaculaceae > CAG-873. The sequence goes on along the minus strand of CAYYQS010000010.1, from coordinate 1,339 downwards.
AATGCCCGAGGGACGCATCCCGCTGTCGGAGTGTGCTATCTACCTCGCCCAGTCCCCCAAAAGCAATTCGGCATACCTCGCTATTGACGCTGCTCTTGCAGAAGTAGAGCGTTCAGGCAATCTCCCCGTGCCTCTTCACCTACGAAATGCACCCACCGGGCTGATGAAACAACTCGGCTACGGAAAGAACTATCTATATGCCCACGACTATCCGGGCAACTTTGTCCGTCAGCAATTCCGACCTGACGCAATTGCCGACAAGACATTCTGGCACCCATGCTCAAATCCTGCTGAAGACGTAATGCTTCAGCGTCACAAGGCCCGCTGGGGAGAAAAATAATTTCTCTAATGAAAAGGATAGGTATACTCAGCGACACTCATGGGTATTGGGACGACCGCTACGCTCTCTACTTCAAGGATTGTGATGAAATTTGGCACGCAGGCGATATTGGCGACTACGACATTATCCAACGGCTCGAGGCTATATGCCCGGTTCGTGCCGTGTGCGGCAACATCGACTCAGGCACCACACGCCGCAAATGTCAGGAAGTACTCATTTTCGATATTGAAGGAGTGCGTGTTCTCATCACTCACATCGGAGGTTATCCGGGCAAATGGCGACCAGGAATGAAAAAACTGCTCCGCGATAAAAACATCCGGCTGATGGTCGACGGACACTCCCACATCCTCAAAGTAATATACGATAAGGAGCTCGACCTGCTTCACATCAACCCCGGAGCTGCCGGGCAACAGGGTTGGCACCGCACACGCACTCTGGTTCTCCTAACAATCGACGGTACTCAGATGAAGGATTGTGAAATTATCGAACTGCTCCGATGAATTCATATCAAACGCCACTTTATGGGAACCATCGTCACATTTCTTGACATTTTGCAATCACGTCTTACCTCCAATCATATTTCGTGTACACATTCTATTGCATATTTCCAAAAACATTTTTTCAAAAAAAGATGCTGAAAAAATTTGCATTACACAATTATTTCGTATCTTTGCCACTGTTAACCTAAAACTAATCCATTGCACCTAAAGCAAGGAAATACAACATCAACAGTTATGGAAATTAACTCTATCATGGCAGCCCTCGAGGCAAAGCACCCGGGCGAAAAAGAATACCTCCAGGCAGTGCGCGAGGTTCTCATGTCTGTTCAGGACATCTACAACCAGCACCCCGAGTTCGAACGCAACAAAATCATTGAACGCATGGTCGAACCCGACCGTATCGTCACATTCCGCGTTACTTGGATTGACGACAAGGGCGAAGTTCAGAACAACATCGGCTATCGCGTACAGTTCAATAACGCCATCGGCCCGTACAAGG
>CAYYQS010000009.1:0-29846 GCA_964472555.1 uncultured Bacteroides sp. | reverse complement strand
GAAGGAGCCTGTACCCCCGGTAATAAGAAGTGTTTTATCTTTGAAGATAGACATGACGGTCTATTATTTAGTGGCTTTGAATGATTCGAAAATTTCTTTGAGTTGGTCGGCTGATAATCTCTTGTCGACGGGATAGATAGCCTTTTCGTGCTCGAGAATCTGCTCAAGCGGCCATTTGAACTTTATGACCTTTGCCGGAACTCCTCCGACTACGGCGTAGGGTGGGACATCTTTCGAGACAACGGCTCCGGCCGCTACCACGGCTCCTCGGCCCACAGTAACTCCTGATAGAAGGGTTACATTGCAGCCGATCCAGACGTCGCTTTCGATGACTACATCCTGGTCGAAGCCAGTCGTTTTCTCTTTATCGGTAATTTCGGTGCAGAATTGCCCTACCCTCTGCTGATGATTGCCGGTGTGAACCGTCAGGCCCTCGGCAATGCAACAGTTTTCGTTGATGATGAATTTCGCGTTTGGAGTACTGATGAAAGAATTCGGCGCTAACTGTGTGTGTGTGTGTAGATACACGTTTTTGATCCCGATAATTGTGATGGGAGGAGTGAGGGTTACATGCTCACCGCAGAACCCGAAATTCTTCCTTTTCAGCCCGAAGTATGACTGATAGAGTACGTATAAACCCCTGATGATGGGTGATTGCTTCAGTGAAGATATTATTCCAGCCATAATTCCTTCAGTTGAGTCCAGACTTTGTCGATATAGTAGAGCTCTTCCACTCGCCGCTTGGCTCTTTCTCCCATTTCAGCAGCTGCCTCGGGATTGTGGATAACTTCTTTTATAGCTTTTTCGAGAGCGTCGGTGTCTTTTACCGGAACAATTATACCGCAAGCATTGCCATTTGCGTCGAGCATATCGGGGATAGCCCCGACAGGAGTGGCGATAATGGGACACGCACAGGCCATGCTCTCGATGATTACGTTGGGGAAACCTTCAGTATATGAGGGGAGTACGAAGACGGAGCACTTCTTCATTGCCGCAATCACATCTTCGAGAGGTCGATTTCCCATAAAAGTTATACGGTCGCGCGCAGATTCCGGAATGCGGTTCAATATATCGGTTTTGGTTTCTTCGTCGTATAAACCGAGGAGCGTCAGTTTCACGTCCTCTATACGGGAACAAGCATCGACTAATTCGCCGACTCCTTTAGTAGGGATTACGTGCCCCACGAATAGGACTGACCGGGAATCCCGGACGGTATCGGGTACGGCAGCAACCAGCTTTGCAACCTTTGGAGACAGAGGATTAGGTATGTTGACCGCATTGTTCAATCCGTGCCCGGTGAGAGCCGTATACGAGGGATTGTCGATAGGAACAAAGCGGTCGGTATAGGGAATGATGCGCTCAAAGAGCTTTTTCTCCCAGCCGCCATTGGCAAGTATCTGAGGCATTCTGCCGAAATGGAGGTGCACCACGGTGTTGATTCCTCTTTTTTTGCATGCCTTTAGCGCCAGATAGTCCCGGAGGAATGAAAGACCTCCGGAGGTGGCGAAGTGTGCCACATCGTAGCTATTCTCTGATATACGCTTGCGGAGAGCGGTGATAAAGGGGATGTAGGTGCGGAGGCCGCGGCTCAGACGCTTCAGGAAAGAGGTAGGGCTGATGCCGCCACTTTCTTTCAACTCTGGGTAAAACCATTCTAACACTACCGAAGAAGAATCGCCTGCAGCACAGGCCAAGATATTCTCGGTCCACTGGCTTATTCCGCCGGGGACCCCTTTTGGGCTGCATAGCAATACTTTCTTTGGCATCTCGGTCAGATGATAGAGTTGTATTCAGATATAAAGGTCTCCGGGGAGCAGAGCTTCTCTATTCTCCGGGAATTGTTCTCCGACATCTTTCCAAGCTCCTCGACAGGCATATCGGTGAGGCTGAGAATCTTGGAAGCCATATCAGCAGGATCTTCAGGGTTGAAGAGCAACCCGTTGATGCCGTCCTGAACTATATAGGGATTATCGCACACATTGCTGCACACCACAGGGAGTCCGCACGACATTGCTTCGCAAACTACATTCGGGAACCCCTCGTAGATCGAGGGCAGGCAGTAGAAATCGGCAGCTCTGTAGACGTCGGCAATATCTTTCTGCGCATCTCTGAATTCGATCACATCTTCAAGCCCCAGCTCTGCCCTCTTCCGCTTTACATCTTCAAAATACGAGTCGGCGTTGAAGCCTACCCACAGGAATTTCAAAGCGGGTTTAGCTTTATGCACCAGAGCAACGGCGTCGAGGTAACGGAGAACGTTTTTCTGCGGCATTACGCGTGCCGTAGTGAGGACCACCGGGTGCGCAGGAAGGGATTCCGGTGTCTTTTTGGGAGAGAAATACCCGGTGTCGATGGTGTTAGTTATCACCTTGACCTTCTTATCGAGAGCAGGATAGTGCTGCTTGATAAAGTTTGCCTGAGAGAAACTGTTGGGCACAATCTTATCGGCAAAGCGATAGAGAGCGAATTTGAGCTTTTCATATTTTGAAAGGCTCTGGGTGGTGTTTCTTTCAGAGACTATGAGGCGGAATGGAGTGAGCATGCGTGCCATGCACGCGGCGATATTCACACCGTCCTTATAGCATATCACAGCGTCGGGCTTATAGGATCTCACGAGCTTGCGGATCTCCAGGATTCTTCTGAAACGGTCGTAGCCACGGAGATTTGTCTCTACACGCACACCTTGACTTTCGGCGTACTCGCGATAGAAATCGGAGAATTGAGAAAAGACCACGAGGAGCACTTCGTGCCCGGCCTTGCAAAGTCCTGCCGAAAGATACGACATCTGCCGTTCAGCTCCTCCGGAGGCCAAAGAATCGATAAGGCACAGAATCTTTTTCATTGATCTCTCAGTTTATTATTTCTACCCGATAAGTTGCGGATTTCTTCTTCTCTTTTTAGTCAATCCATAGCCATTAGCTTGTGCAATATAATAGCTATATGATATAACGAGCGCAGTAGTGATACCGAAACCGGTATAAGCCATTGAGAAGACTGACTTAAGGAAGAAAATAAGCAGCGTAACACCAAAAGCGTAACCTACATTTTTGGGACAATACCTTTTGATCTTCTTCCAGACTCTGAACCAATTAATGAAAAACGCTAAAAATACTGCAATACCGAGTAAACCCTGATTAACTAAGATTTCGAGCCAATCGTTGTGGGCGTAATCACCAGCGATACCAATGGTCGAATCGGCACCTGTTCCAAATAAACGAGCAGTGAGATCCGCTTCATTTTCATAGTAGTCCACCAGGTCTTCAACCAGGTCGTCGCGGCCACTTGAATCGCCGTTAATTGTAGCATCGACCCTTCGCTGAAAACTTCGGCTATTATCGTAGAACTTCACAAGAAAGTGAGAACCAGCTAAAGCGATAACGGCCACAAGAGCTATAACTCCAAATTTCTTATATCCTTTAGAGGTCTGAAACGATGAGAAAAGGCCAAATACAAATGCTATACCTCCCATTAACATCGCACCTCGCTTGAGACTAAGGAAGATAAACACCATACAGACAACCATCAAGAGGGTTCGCCACCTCTTTACGAAGTAAAGTAATGGTATGAGCATTACGAATTTGTAGCCTTGATTGTTGGTCAGGTTGTCTTGTATGTCAAACGAGTCCTCGGTGTCTGCTCCAAAATAGAAGGAGAAAAATGAAAGTATTGAACTAAAGAGAAGAATTAGTACAATTGTCCAGATCCGCTCAGTGTTGAAGGTTCCTTTTTTGGCATATCCATATATCACATATAGGGGCAAAAGACTGATCCAGATGTTCTTAAGATAATCGAACTTGGAGACCGGATTATAAGAACTGTGAGAGGTTATCACATAGTCGGGTCCTGCAAAAATGTAATACAACCCATAAGCGGTAAATAACACCAGCAGGCAAGTTACCGACCGCAGGAAAATATCTTGCTTGTAGTGTGTGATTACATATGCCATTTTATACAGTGAGAAAGCAATAATTGCTACCGCTATCCACTTTCCGGCAGAACCGAAACCAAACAGACCTTGAAGATTATATAGCTGAATGGCGACGATATAAATAAGACAGCTTAAAAAACTATTTGATTTTTTTTGTCTCAAAATGAAGAAATATTACTTTGAAACGGTTAAAACCTCAGCTTCCAGCCGGGCCTGTATTCTTTTCGACTCTACCGCACTCCATATTCCCATAAGACCCCGTGAGAGGGCTACGGTAACGGCTACGCCTATATATGAGAAATAATATACTGCCGGGATACCGATGAGCATGCCGATTATCGAAGAGTATAAGGTAATCTGGCGCATCCGCTTTTCATATCCCTTTAAAATCAGATAATTCGTTCCATAGATGTTAATTAATGCAAGGAACACTAATGATACGGAAAGAATTCGCAATACATTGATTGCTCCGTCGAAATCTTTAGGGAATAAAACGTGGATGATCAGGGGAGCGAAAATGAACAAGGCTGCTGCAACCGCAATCGCGCTGATAAGATTGAGGCGCTGAAAGAAAAGGTGTTTATCCATCCTTCTCGAGAGGAAGGGATAAAACGTGCGAGAGATTATTGAGAATAAACTTCCGCCTGCAAGATTGAATCTATTAGCGGCATCGTACACACCATTGGCAGCATCGCCATGAAAGAATCCCAGCAGAAGGATAGATGCACTATTATATAGATTGGGGACCAACTGATTGATGAACAGATCAAAATTATCTTTGATGCCACCAAAAATTTCTTTAAAGCGCGGTCTCTTGAGCTCTATCTTCCATTTACGTATGAGCCACATAGCACCGCAACCCGATATGATGTATCCTAAGGATGTGAACAGTGGCTGCAGAAGATAGTCCTCAGGTTTTGAGATGAATACAAATACAGCAACTGTGAAGAATAACTTAACCATTACATTGAAAATGGTAATGTATTTCATTCGTTCCAGAGCCTGAAACATCCAGTCGGGAAACATTGCATGTCCGATGACTAACAAAAAGCTCGTCAACAGCACCCATTTCATTTCCGCGAATTTGGGCACTACCAGAATAAGAATCAACAGGAGGATAAATGCACATATCACAAGGAGCCACCGGGCCCACATTACCCTTGAGTAAATTTCTGAGACTTGCCGGATATCGCTCTTAATCCTTGCAATATCCCTTACCGCTGAAAAGACGAAGCCATAATCGACAAAAGTCTGAAAATAAACCATGATTGCCATTGCAAAAGCAATTTCACCATAGTGTACCACGCCTATTACGTGTGCGAGATAGGGAACCGTGAGCAGAGGGAACACATATCCTGCAATCTGCAAAAGCGTGAGAGCGAGAAAATTTGAAACCAATACTCTTGATTCGCCATTTCTCACTCGGCTCAGACTTTTAAGGATTTTTTTTCCTGCCAATGATAGAGAGGTTAAACTTCTTTACGAGCGAGGGAGAGGTCGATTTTATCGCCGAAGTGAATGTCGGTTTCGGGAAGGCGGTTGGGTTCGAACCCGGAGGCGGGGAAGAAAGTGAGCTCGCCGAAATATATTTTGCCGTTGACGTTGTAGAGGTCGACGCGGACGAATGGGAATCCTTTGGAGAGAGTAGAGGCGATCTCAAACATTTTGTCCATTCCTTCGGGTTTGGGGAGTGTGAAGCCTTCTGGAGCTTCTTTACCGGCTTTGTTGTAGCGGCATAGCTTCCAGTCTTTGTCGAAGAAATAGAATTTTGTTTTTTCTTTTCCCTGTCGTCCTACACAGAGCATCACGCAGTCGGCATCGCCATTGAAGCAGTAGAATTTATAGTCGACGAGATCTTCGCCGAGGTATTGCTCCGCGAAAATCTTTTTTTCTACGTTTTTATAAGGCCACTCACGGTAATCGCGGTAAATGTCGGTAGCCAAAGAGCGGGACATTTTTTCGTGCACCTGATTGAGGTCGAGAGCCGATTTGTCCTTGCAGATTATCACACCGGTATTTCCTCCGCTGTGATTGGTCTTTATTACGAAGGAGTCTGGGAGAGAGGCGATCTCGGGAGCGGTGATGTAGTCGGGAGAATTCCAGACTTTCAGGGTTGGGATGATGTATTCTTCACCAATGATATCGGCGATGATTGCTTTCACCTTTATTTTATCGACAATGTCGGTAAGGCGGTCGTATCGGTTATTGATCTTAAGCCACTGCAGTTTCTCGTCCATAGTCCTGCAGTTGTCAAAGTCGAGTTTACGACCCATTTCGAGGCGATACTTAAGTTTGAGATAAGTTTTATCGCCAAAAAGGGGAGACAATCTACGGAGAGCGCCTTTGAGGATTTTTTTAATCATCTTCTGCTGTATCTTTTGCAAATGTCGGTAAAGTCGTTGAAGCGACCTTTTTTCACCGGTCCCTGGATAATGTCGAGGTCGGGAGCATGATTTCCTTCGACGAATTCGATGTTTCCGGCGTCGGTGACGACCACGTCCCAGCCCACGAAGGGGATGTCAACTTTGGAGTGTGCGTCACAACACGTCTGCACGATTTCGCTCCAGCGCGGTATCTTAAATCCATTGAACCGGAGGCCGGAGTCGGGATGTGTTTTATAAATGTGACCGTCGGTGTCGGTGCCGTCAGAGCAGATTGTGCCGTCGGTAATATCTACTCCGCAGAATATTCCTCCGGCATGAGCATTGTCGACCACCTGCCCTCCTCTGCCGAAGCGGATGAAGCTGCCGAAAACGGAGTGGGACTTGCCGTCGAAAGCTGTCATGACACGGATTGTATTCAAAGATTGCGGGTGGAAGCGCTGGATCTGGTCACACCCCGTGATGCATTCTTCGATAAGGGATTTTTCCTCCTTACATTTCCTGAGGAAGTCGGCGGGGGAAAGCTTTTCAATTTCTTCGCGGGTAAGTTTGTAGACTCCTTGCCCGAGGGATCCGGATTGGGGTTTTACGATCAGGGAATCGCACTTCAAGATATCTGATATGTCGGAAAGCGTTGTGTTGCTGTCACAAATCAGGTATTTCCGGAAGATATTGTCGGGGAATGTTGTAAGAAAAATGGGCTTGGAGTGGAATATATTGCGGATTTCGGGTTTTACGAGCCTGCGGTACCACTTCTGAGCTCTTGAGCGGGAAATATATGACGATTTAGTTTTCTCATCAGCATTCGAAAGATCGTAGAGCGAATACCATTCATCGAAGGTGAACATGTACTTTTTCAGATCAGCGATATATTTCGATCTGATGTCTTCATTGCCGGAAATCGAGGTGGGTATCAACTTTTCATTAATTTCAGCAATAAAGCGACCTATTTCCGCTTTTCTCAGCAGATATTCGCTATATGCTCTAAAAACTACCGAATTCTTTACAATTTTCTTAAAACGCGTCAACATAATCCTGAAGATAATTGAAGTAGCCGGTAAGTTTTCCTTCGGAAAGAATGGTGGCGCGGTCCAAAACTGTCGAATTGCAGGAGTCGCGGTCGAGCAGATCGGTGAGGACATGCTTGATGAGCTGCTCTCCGAAATACTGGCTTGTGGTACGCGGGAGAGCGTTGGGGCAAGTGTCGACTGCCATTACCGTGATGTTGTCGACGCCGGAGAAGGCCGGTTCTTCGCTGCGAGTTGCGGGGTTGTAATCGTAGAAAGGATCGGCGTGGGTCGAAGAGCGGACGGTAGACATAATACTACCTTTGATATCACATGTGATATCGCCTATCATCCTGATGCGGAATCCGGGAGTAAGGAACTCTTCTTCTGTCAGGTAAACCGGCTGATTGTTTCCCCAGAAATGGCAGCTGATAAGAATATCGGCGGCTTTTGCATAGGGAGCGAAAGTCTGATGATAATTCTCGGGGTTGAGAGAGAAATCCTTGCGGTCGAATTCTTTAGCCGGATCGTTTGGCGCGACGAGCTTGTCGAGAGGCAGAACGCAATATGCGATGCCGTCGACCTTGTCGACTGCAAGGAACTCTTCGGGTGTCATTTCTTTTGCACCTATCTCCTTCAGAACGTGCTGAGCACCCTGCGAGACTCTTCCGGTGCCTGTAAGTACAATCTTTATGCCACCGATATTGGCCTTTCGGATATTTGCAATGAGCTCTTCGAGAGTGAAATGCAGATGAGGGTCGGGTAGGCGGTAAGCGCCTGTTTTGATACCCCAGCCTAAAAGGGTATAATATACACCGACAACTCCGGCATACCAACCGAACGCAACGAGGCGTGAGCCATTATCATCGACGAGATATTCGTAGTCGGAGAAAGTTGCGCGAAGATCTATAAGTCCCTTAAAAAGAGGCTTATTGTATTCCTGCATCTTGGCGATGTGCCCGAAGAAAATGTAGTGCTTGTCGGGCATGAGTGTGGAGATTTCGGCTTCTTTAATACCTAAGAGCAGGTCGCATCCTGTCAAATCATCCGACACCTCGATGCCGAGAGCTCGGTACTCATCGTCGGAGTAAGCTCTGATAGGACTTGGCTGGACAACAAAGTCGACATGGGGGTATTTATCGGATAACTCCTTGACGAGGGCAGGCGTCAGCGCCACTCTATTGTCGACAGGAGTTTTGGTTTCTTTGAGAAGTCCAATTTTCATCACCAAAAGATTGAAATGAAACTAAATTTTTTCGACGTCGTTGGGGTCGATGTTGATGGTTGCTCCGCCGAGCATTGAGATTTCGACGGTGAGGCGGTGTGAGCCGTCGGAATTTTTTGTGATGCGTCCTTCGAGGCCGATGAAGTGGCCGCGGATCACGCGGACGTTGTCGCAGACGTGGTATTGGGTTGGCTCGAAGTAGACGGGGGTGTCGGTCTGGCCGAGCATAAAGCGAAGGCGTGCGATCTGGTCGTCGGGGACTGTTGCGGCGGGTTTGTTGAGCGAGCCGGAATCAGCGGTGCGGTTGACCATGAAACGCGAGATGAAGGGGAGAGTGAGGAGCTCACGGCGCTGCCGTTCGGAGCATTTGATGAAAACGGTTGAGGGAATGACGATTCTGTCGACCATTTTGCGCCGTCCGTTTTTCCACACGTGCATCTCCCGCTGCGAGGCTACGAAAGTTTCGAATCCGAGATCTGCGAGCTTCTGAGCAACGGATTTTTCGTGTCTGGAGCCGACTACAGCGATATACCACTTGGTGGCGGGTACGCCTACGGCGCCGTCAACGCCGCGGGGCCCTGTCGTAACACGATTGATTGTCAAACCGTTAGTCATACCACACATAGCTGGCGAATGATCTTTTTCTCAACGAGATGACTTAATTGAGAACAAAGGTACGAATTTATTCTTATAAAAGCTTAAGAAGTTGCGAGAATTTCTTCAACATTGATATTTTTATTTATGACAATAAAAATAAAGTAAACCAGAATGTCAATGTGCCGACAGGGCGTTGGGGGGAGCCTTTTGCGTGATAGTGGAGATGTCCGATTTTTTTGTATTTTTGCGGACGTATTAAATAAAAGATTATGGCTAAGCAGGAATATATACAGAAAAACCGTGAATGGCTTCAGGATGTAGCTAAGCAGGAGGGTGTAAAGGCTCTTGACAAGGGTATTTTCTACAGAGTGATAAAATCGGGTAACGGTAAGGGTGCGACTCCAAACCGTGGAAGTGTGGTGACTGTGCACTATACGGGCAAGACTATCAACGGAAAGAGTTTCGACAGCAGCCGCGGGGGTGTAGCTACGGCTTTCAGGCTCCGCGAGCTGATTGCGGGCTGGATTATAGCTCTTCAACAGATGCATGTGGGCGACCGCTGGGAAATATATATTCCTGCAGAACAGGGATACGGCAAGCTGAGCCAACCGGGGATTCCGGGCGGATCAACACTGATTTTTGATATCGAGCTGCTGGGGATCAGCTAATTTCCTGCAAAGCTGAGAGAATCTGAGGGATGATGGGGGTGTGGCCGTCGTTGATTATGAGGGTCTGCCCAGGGCGTTTTTCGGTCGGGGGAATGTCGAATTGTTGCGAAGATATGCGTGCCAGGACTTGCTCGCGGGTGCAGCAGTTGCGCGCCATGACTCTCTGAATGCGTGTTTCGAGCGGTGCGGTGACTTCCCACTCGGCATCGACGGTGCGGTTGAGGCCGCTCTGATAGAGTATGGCGGTTTCGACGAAGGAAATCTCAGAGGATGAGGTGCTGTACCATGCTGCGAGGTCGGCTCTTACGGCTGCATGGACTATTGCGTTGAGGCGCTCGAGCATGATAGCGTCGGCGAATACTATGCGGGAGAGTGCCGGGCGGTCGATAATGCCGTCGACCACGGTTGCTTCTCCTATTTCTTCGATGAGCCGGCGCTTGATCGTGCTGTCGGCATCCATGAGGGTTTTAGCGCGGCTGTCGCAGTCGTAGACGGGATATCCGAGGGCGAGGAGGATGCGGCTGACTACTGATTTACCGGAACCGATGCCGCCTGTAATGGCAATGAGAGGCATGGTCAGTGGCGCTCGATGATATACTCGGCGCTGTCGGCCGAGAGGTAGACGTTCTGGAATTTTGGGGGTACGTTGAGGAGCTGGAGCTTGACGTTTGTGGATTCGTCTCGCTTGATGGTGCGGTAGTCGGCCACAACGCGGAAGTGTCCTTCACCGCTCTTGTACTCGCTCAGCGGTACCATGTAGAAAACGTCGATCTGCGCGGGGAAGGTGATTAGTTTGATGTCGGAGGGGACGTTGATTGGCTCGATGACGACCTTGCGGCTCTTGAAAATGAGGGGCTCGACTTCGAAGGTGATGTCGATGCTGTCGGGAATTACTCTGGCACCTTTGGGGCCGAGGAGGCGCACACGTCGCGTGGTGGTCTGTTCGAGGTCGTTGAGACGTATGGGCTCGGTTGAGACAGACCGGTAGTGGTCGGGGAGGTCGTTGTCGGCGGTATAGACGAGGACAGAGTCGGCCGAGAGGCGTGGACGCCCTATGAGAGCGGCCTGCGGTCCGGCAGTGACTTTATAGTCGGCTTCGACGGGGAGCCGGAAACCGGCGTGTGTGGTGAAGGGAATGGTGAGGGTGTCGGGTGATACAAGATTGACCTGCGCCCCTCCGGCAGCATTTCGGACGAGTCCCTTGAGGTCGGCGGAGCTCAGACGTAGGGTGTTGCCGCTTCGGAACGCGCGGAAATCGACGTTGACCGTGGGCATATCGCCTACGCTCATCTTTATGAGCTGCGTTCCTTTAGCGTTGAGGCTCACAGAGAGAGTCTGCGGGCCTTTGGAGATGAGGGTGACTGAATCGGGAACATGTGTGATGCGCAAGGGCATGCGCACATCGTACTGCTCTTCTTCGTTAAGCGAAAGGACACCCCAGAGCACCGCCGAAATGACGACGAAGGCCATAAACATCATTGCGTCGCGCCCCCTCTGGGAGCGCAGCGCAACGAGAACTTTACGGTATATTTTCGATTGGGAAGAACCCATATCCCCGCGAGGCGATATTACTTCTGCTCGGAGTTCTGAGCTGCCTGATTGGCATCTTCAGCGGAGGGATAAACAGAACCCTTGTCGATGCGGAGGGTTACACCGTTGGATACCTCTACAAGGAAAGTGGTGTCTTTTACTTCCTTGATAGTTCCATAGATACCACCGGCAGTGACTACTTTATTGCCTTTTTCGAGGCTTTCGCGGAATTTGCGGATCTCCTTCTGCCGTTTCTGCTGGGGACGGATCATGAAGAAGTAGAAGATAACGAAGAGGGCAACAATCATCAGAATGCTTGTGAAGCCGCCGCCCTGGTGGGCCTGGAGAAGGATGAAATTTGTCATCGTAGTATAATGATGTTAAGGATTATTTTTTGTCGATCAGGCCTTCGTCGTTGAAGAGCCGGATTACCGAGGAGAGGATGCCGTGGATAAACTGGCCGCTGCGGGCGGTGCTGTAGTCGTTGGCAATTTCGATGTATTCGTTGAGAGTGACCGGAACGGGAATTGAGGGATAGTTGAGAAGCTCGGCAATGGCAGTCATCATAATGACGATGTCCATGAAAGCGAGTCGCTCGGTATCCCACTGCTTGGTGTCGATGAAGCGGTCGATGTAGGAGCGGTATGTCTCCCTGTTGTTTACGACGTAGTCGAAGAGCTGAGCGCCGAAAACTTCGTCCTGCCGGTTCATGAACTTTGGGAGGAGTTCGACTTTGCCGGAGGTCTGGACCTCGGGCTCGGCGTCGTCGGCTTCATCGTCGGAAGCGCCTGTGGCGTACGAACGTCGGATAGTCTTGAGTACGAAAGTGCTCATTATATCAAAATCGTCGTTCCAGTAAACCGATTTTGTTTCGAGAGCCTCGGCGAGTTCGTCGGAGGGAACAATGATTGTGCGCATTATCTCACGCCAGAATGCTGCATCGGTGGCGAAATTTCCGGCCGGAGACTCCATGTATTCGCGGTAAGTGTCGGAGGCGATAATCTTGTCGAGCAGACCCTGGAAGAGGATGTCGCTGTCGCGCCACGATTCGGGATCGGCTTCGGGATTTTCGGCGATGTAGTCTTCGAGGGGCTTGCACTCGCGGAGAGCCTGCACGAATAGATTGTCGACGAACCGCATGTTGGGGTTGAGATCCTCGGCAGTGGGAACGTATTTCTTGCGGTTGTTCTCTATGCGCTGTGCCTGCAGGTCGGTGATGTAGACGGGGAGCATGAGCAGCGCATGGTAGAGGCTGTAGGCAAGAGAGAGGGATTTATCGAGATCGGCGCGGGCACGGAGGAAAGTGGCGCGTGAATCGTCGAAGGTTGCAAGAGTGTCGAGGAACATCTTGAGTCCGTTCTCGAAGCCGAGGTGAGTGAAGGCTTCGTCCTGACGGAGAGCTCTTTCCACACCTTTATTCTTGCGGATAATGGTGGAGAAAACAGTATCCCAGAACTTTACGTCATCGGCCATCTCGAGCTTGCGTTTGCGCTTGTACTCCGAGTAGACTACTGAAGCCTTTATGGCGGCGAGAATCTCGGGAAGTGCGTTGTCGAAGATAGAGAGGCGGTCGCGGCGGTCGGCGAGGGTTGCTGCAATGGCAGGATTATCGCGCATTGTTTTGGCCACGCGATTCTTGATGAGAGCAACGTCGGGCTCGAAAGTCTTACCGGAGCCGGGGCCGAGCGGTAGTGAAGACAGCTTGAACAGAAGCACAATCAGGTCAAGATAAACCGAATAAGCGAACTGTCTGTCGCGTGAAGCCTCGCCCGGTGCGGGAGCCGACTCGAGTTTGAATTCGTTGCGGGTGAGAAGGTAGGAGTATAGAATCTGTATAGTCTTGATTCTTATGAGGCTACGGTTTATCATAACTTAAAAAGTGCGTTCTTGTCTGAAATTGCGATGCAAAGTTACGCAAAAATCTTCAACTATGAGGGCGTGAGTCGTTATTCCTTATCGTTTTTCTCCTGCTGAGGCGCAGCGAGGGGGTTCCACCCCTGCGCTTTGAGGGGAAATTCGCTCCCGTCGCGGGTGATCATGGCCTCTCCGAGTTCGGGTTTCGTGATGTAGCCGATGATCTTGACGCCTTCGAGCTTCTCAACCTGGTCGTGCTCTGTGAGAGGCACTGTGAAGAGGAGTTCGTAGTCCTCACCACCGTTGAGAGCGGCGGTGACGAGGTTCATGTTCAGTTCCTCGGCCATAACGGCAGTCTGATAGTCGATGGGGATGCGGTCCTCGTAGATACGGCATCCACAGTGACTCTCCTTACAAATATGCATGAGCTCGGACGAGAGACCGTCGCTGATGTCGATCATTGCTGTGGGGTGTATGCCGTTTTCGGCGAGAGCCTTGACAATGTCGCGGCGGGCTTCGGGCTTGAGCTGACGCTCAACGAGGTATTCCTTGCCTGAGAAGTCGGGCACGAAATCGTGCTGTCCGGCCGATGCGACTTTCTCTCTCTCAAGCAGCTGGAGACCCATGTAGGCGGCTCCGAGGTCGCCGCTGACGCAGATAAGATCGGTATCGTGAGCGCCGCTACGGCGTACAGCCTGACCTTTGGGAGCTTCGCCTATGCAAGTTATAGAGATGACGAGACCCTGATGAGACGCACACGTATCGCCACCCACGATGTCGACTCCGTAGGCTTCGCATGCGATGCGGATTCCTGCATAGAGCTGCTCGATGTGCTCGACCGTGAAGCGGCTCGATACTCCCAGAGATACGGTGATCTGCTTAGGGGTGCCGTTCATTGCATATACGTCGCTGAAGTTAACGACGGCCGACTTGTAGCCGAGGTGCTTCAAGGGCACGTAAGTGAGGTCGAAGTGTACGTTTTCGAGGAGCATGTCGGTGGTGACGAGTATATCGACGTCGCCGTAATGGAGGATAGCGCAGTCGTCGCCAACAGCTTTAGCAGTGCCCTCGTGGACGGCTTTAAGGCCCTCGGTGAGCCGGTCGATAAGACCGAACTCGCCGAGTTGAGATATTTCGGTGTGCTTTTCGCTCATTGTTCAGGGAGATTGGATATTCTGGATCAGATGCGTTCTACCATAGCCTTCACGAGAGTTTCGACAGTGGGCTGAGCCTTGAGGGCGGCCTTCTGTACTTCTTCGTGAGAGGGAACTTCGGTGATGTCCTTTCCTCCGAGGTCGGTGATTACGGAGAGGCCGAAGACGCGCATATCGGCATGACGTGCCACGATTACTTCGGGGACAGTGCTCATGCCAACGGCGTCACCACCGATCACGCGGAAATACTCGTATTCGGCGGGAGTCTCGAATGTGGGGCCTGTGGTGCCTACGTAGACGCCGTGCATGAGGCGGATGCCTTTTTCAGCGGCGATAGCGTCGGCGAGGGCGATGTATTTGTGATCGTAAGGCTCGGTCATGGCGGGGAAACGCGGGCCGAGTTCTTCGTAATTTTTACCGCGGAGGGGATTTTCAGGGAAGAGATTGATGTGATCGGTGATGACCATTACGTCGCCAACGCGGAATTCCTTGTTCATGCCACCGGCTGCATTGGAAACGAAGAGAGTCTCAACTCCGAGAGCCTTGAAAACCCGCACGGGGAAGGTGACGGTCTTCATGTCGTAGCCTTCATAGTAGTGGAAGCGGCCCTGCATAGCAATGACGCGCTTGCCCGAAAGTGTGCCGAAGATGAGGTTGCCGCTGTGGCCCTGCACGGTAGACTGGGGGAAGTTGGGGATTTCGGAGTAAGGGATGACGAGTTTATTTTCGATATGATCTACAAGAGATCCGAGACCTGTGCCGAGGATTATAGCTGTCTTAGGCATCACACCGGCGCGCTGGCGGAGATAATCGGCGGTCTGTTTGATTTTTTCGAGCATAGGGGTATGTGTTTTGTGTTTGGTATGTGGTATAACGCGACGGAATGATTGTCGGTTCGTCAGTATTGATTATTTCTGGATGATTCCCACTGATGAATCAGTTTCTCGATCACTTCCTCGAGTGAAGGATCGGAGTCGGGGTTGAGGAAGGCGACCTTAATGGGGAGGAAGCATGTAGAAGCTTTGATATCGTGCGGGAAGTAAGGATTTGCAGCCATGCGCACGGCGTCTTTCTCTGTGGTAACGAGGAGGCGGCGGTTGCCTTTGAGGCTTTTGAAGCGCTCAAGCAGATATTCGAGATCCTTGCGGGTGTACTGGTGATGATCGGCGAAAATGTCGACCTTCACTTTTGCCTCGAAGCTCTTGAGGTAACGCACGAAGGGACGGGGATTGCCTATACCTGCCACTGCGAGTATAGAATCGGAGGGAGTGAGCCAGTCAAGATAGGGAACTCCCGTGGCAATATCGGGGAATACGGGGCTGAGTGGCTGGTAGGCGAATTTCGTAAAGAATAGGTACTGCGAGGGGAAAAGATCGTAGTCTTTCTTCACCACGCGGTAATCAATAGGGGAGAGATTCTCGGGGCACTTTGCCACGCAGACAATGTCGGCACGGTTGATACCTCTTGCAGGCTCGCGCAGACGCCCGTAGGGGAGCATGTGATCTTTGCTCAGGGGGTGGTTGTACTCGGTGATGACGATTGATACGGCAGGCTTGACGTAGCGGTGCTGGAAAGCATCATCGAGGACAATGAGGTTGATCTTGGGGTCGATGCGGAGGAGCTCACGGATACCGGCAACGCGGTCTTCGCAAACGGCTACTACTACGTCTCCTCCGAATTTGCGGTAGATCTGATAGGATTCGTCGCCTATGTCGCGGGGCATCGAAGTGTGTCCCGCCATGACGAAGCCTTTGGTGTCGCGGCGGTAGCCACGACTGAGGACGGCAACGTGCCGCTTGCGGCGGAAGGCCTCGACGATGTACTCGACATGAGGGGTCTTGCCCGTGCCACCGACGGCGAGGTTGCCTACGGTGATTACGGGGACGTCGAATTCTACTTCTTTGAGTAAGTTCCAGTCGAAGAACTTATTGCGCATATATGTGATGCCGCCATACAGCTTCGAGCATGGTAGCAGCACAAGTTTGCCGAGAAGTGAATTCTGTTTCATCGGAGGAAAGTGAGCCGGTTATTCTATAGTAACGGTCTCCATGCGAGCCTGAATGGGATTCATCTCGCGGAGCGACTTGACGATAGAAAGCAAACGCAGGGTCTCTTCGTCGAGCCCGGAATACGCCTTGATGCCGTCTAAGCCACCGGCGTCGCGGATAATTTTCTCCCAGATTTTTTCATCGTAGCGGGGATATCGCACAACATGTTCGGGATCGAGTACGAGCTCTGAAGCCATTGCATAGATAGCGTCGTCGAGTGATCCGAGGTAGTCGACGAGACCGAGTTCCACTGCTTTGCCGCCAATCCATACGCGGCCTTCGGCTATGCTCTTCACTTCGTCCTGAGTCATACCGCGGCCTTCGGCAACGCGACGTGTGAAAAGATCGTAGGTTTTCTCTACGCTTCGCTGCATGGCTGCTGCCATTTCGGGAGACATAGGTTCGACTGTGGTGAGGCCTACGGCGTTGGGGTTGCTTTCTACGGTGCTGAAGTGCACGCCGAGTTTATCGGTAAGCAGGCCGGAGAAGTCGGGTATCATGCCGAAAACGCCGATTGAGCCTGTGAGTGTGGTGCGGTCAGCGAAAATCGTATCGGCGCCACAGCTTATGTAGTAGCCACCGGAAGCGGCGTAGTCGCCCATGGATACGTAGAAGGGTTTGCCTTTGCTCTTGAAGTATTGAAGAGATTCCCAGATCTGCTCTGAAGCGAAAGCGCTGCCACCGCCAGAGTTTACGCGGAGGATGAGGCCTTCAACGTTTTTATCGTCGGCGAGTTTAACGATGTCGCCGGGGACAACTGCTCCGGAGATTCCTTCATCGCCGCTGTCGACGATCTCTCCGATACAGTAGTAGACGGCAATGTGTTTCCTTGAGGCGGAGCGCTCGAGACCACCGCGGGCCGAAAGATAGTCTCCGGGGGTGATGAAGCGAAGCTTGCCGTCGGTGTCGATATCAGTAAGATCTTTGAGGTAGTTCTCGGCCTGACGGCGATACAGGAGATTGTCGGCAAGATGATCTTCGATAAAGCGCGGAGCCTGCCATGTGGCCATTACATCGGAGGCCCATGCGCGGATAGTGTCGGGAGAAATGCTGCGGTTCTCGGCGATAGTGCCGTAGGTAAATGCCCAGATAGAGTCGACGTACTGCTGCATCTGCAGGCGTGCGGGCTCGCTCATAGAGTTAAGAATGTAGGGCTCGACGGCGCTTTTGAAAGTGCCCACTTTTACAATCTGCATTTTCACACCGACTTTCTCGAGAAGGCTCTTAAAGAAAGGAGTCATGGCGCCCACGCCGTGAATGTTGATAGCTCCCATGGGGTTAAGGAAAATGCTGTCGGCTGCTGAGGCAATCAGGTAGTCGCCCTGAGCGTAGCTGTCGGCGTAAGCAATTACTGGCTTTCCGGAGAATTTGAACCCGTAGATTGCCTGCAGGAGCTCTTCGCGTGAAGCTGTGCCCATTGCCGATCCGCCGCAGTTGAGGTAAAGAGCGGAGATGTCTTTGTCGTCGGCAGCGGCGGCGAGAGCACGGATCATGTCGTCGAGGGTGGGAGTATCGTTGTCGATATTCTGAATCATGGTGAAGAAGTCCTGCTTCTGGGCTCTCTCGGGGATACTTCCTGAAAGGTCAAGGTAAAGAATCGAGCGCGACTCGACTTTAACCGCGGAATCGGTGGAACTACCGATAGCGACCACAAGCATAATACCGCCGATAACGGCAATGATAATTGCTACCCATATACCGGCAACTGTGCCGAGCATAGATATGAAGAAACGTTTCAGCATTGCGAAAGTGTTGGATTATAACCGTTTAATTTAGAAACAAAGGCGACGGCGACAAGCTGCACCGATAGCGGGGCACTCGCACCTGTTCATATTTTGTACAAAGTTAGGGAATTATTGCGAACGTCACAAATTTTTCAAGGGGCAATCTTGGCGCGGTGTTGTCGGTTCGGTATATTTTCGTTAAATTTGCGGCAAAATTAATTAATGCACAAATGGAAAAGATTCAAGTGATAACCAAAGGCGCCAACGAGTGTGTAAGCAGCGCCGAAATCGAAGCACTTCGTCCCGAAGGCACCGCAGCTCTCAAAAAACTTATCGACGGCACCGGTGCCGGAAACGACTTCCTCGGCTGGGTGAAGCTTCCCACCGAAACTCCCGCAGCTCTTATTGAAGATATCAAGGCTACAGCCGCTCAGCTCCGCGAACTTTGCGACGTGGTGGTGGCAATCGGTATCGGCGGTTCGTATCTCGGTGCTAAAGCGGTGATCGAGGCTCTCGGCAACTCGTTTGCAGCCTATAAGAACGACGGCATCAAGGTGCTCTTTGCGGGCCAGAATATCGGCGAGGACTATATGGCAGAACTTCAGGAATATCTCGCAGACAAAAAATTCGGTATTATCGTGATTTCGAAGTCGGGAACAACCACAGAGCCTGCTATCGCTTTCCGCATCCTCAAGGAGCAGCTCGAGAAGCAACTCGGCGCCGAAGAAGCCAAGCGACGCATTGTGGCTATCACCGACGAGAAGCGCGGTGCTCTACGCTCGCTTGCAAATACCGAAGGCTACAAGACTTTCGTGATCGCCGACAATGTAGGCGGCCGTTTCTCGGTGCTTTCGCCTGTGGGTCTTCTTCCGATCGCTGTTGCCGGATACGACATCAAAGCTCTCATGGAGGGTGCAGCCGCCATGGAGAATGCCACTCTCAACGGCCAGAGCGATGCTGCCATGACGTACGCTCTCACACGCAATGCCCTCTATCGTGCAGGCAAGAAGATTGAAATTCTCGTGAACTACAATCCTAAACTTCATTTCTTCGCAGAGTGGTGGAAACAGCTCTACGGCGAGAGTGAAGGCAAGGAACACAAAGGCATCTTCCCCGCAGCAGTCGACAACACCACCGACCTTCACTCAATGGGACAGTGGATTCAGGAAGGTGAACGCACTATCTTCGAAACGGTGATCTCTGTTGCCAAGTCGGACCGCGAACTCCGCATTCCTTTCGATGAGGCTAATCTCGACGGTCTCAACTACATAGCAGGCAAGCGCATCGACGAGGTAAACAAAATGGCTGAGCTCGGCACCCGCATCGCGCACATCGACGGTGGCGTGCCCAACCTTCTTATCGAACTGCCCGCCCTCAGCGAGTACTACCTCGGCAGCCTCATCTATTTCTTTGAAGTAGCCTGCGGTATAAGCGGCTATATCTTAGATGTCAATCCCTTCAATCAGCCCGGTGTAGAGGCTTACAAGCGCAATATGTTCGCCCTTCTCGAAAAGCCCGGCTATGAGAAGGAAACAGAAGCTATCCGTGCCAAAATCTCCTGATAACGAGACTATACAAGCCACTGTCGGACGCCCCGGACCTATCGGGGTGTTCGACTCGGGCTACGGAGGCCTTACGGTGCTCCGCTCGCTCCGCAAGGCTCTTCCGGATGCCGACTTCATATATTTAGGAGATAACGGGCGCGCACCCTACGGTACGCGCTCTTTCGAACTGGTATACCGGTTTACGCTCGAAGCCGTGCGGTATCTTTTTGCGCGCGGATGTCATCTGGTGATTCTCGCCTGCAACACTGCGTCGGCCAAAGCCCTGCGAAGCATCCAGCAACGAGACCTTCCGGAGATAGATCCTTCCCGGCGCGTGCTCGGCGTAATCAGGCCGACGGCTGAGGCTGTGGGTAATCTTACCAAGACGGGAGCTGTGGCCCTCGTGGGGACACCCGGAACCGTAGCATCGAGTTCCTACGACATGGAGCTGGCGAAGCTATTTCCCGATGTACGGCTCTACTCTCATGCGTGCCCTATGTGGGTGCCGTTGGTAGAGAACATGGAAGCAGAGGGCGACGGAGCCGACTACTTTGTGCGCCGCGATCTTGAGGCTGTATTCTCGCAGTCACCTGATATCGATACTCTTATTCTCGGGTGTACGCACTACCCTCTCCTACTGAACAAAATCAGAAAATATGCTCCTGAAGGGGTGCGGATACTTCCTCAGGGAGATATCGTAGCAGCGTCGCTGCTGGACTATCTGCGGAGGCATCCTGAAATCGACAGGATGATTACGCGTGGAGGAACGGTGGACTATGTGACAACGGAGTCTCCTGAAAAATTCTCAACTCTTGCCGCAGCTTTTATGGGCGACACCGTGAACGCCCGGCACGATACACTATGACTTTATCATGAAACATCACTACAAGACCAGCGGAACGTGCTCGGCCGCAATAGATTTTGAAATCGATTCCGAAGGAAAGATCCGGAATATCAATTTCCACGGCGGCTGCCCGGGAAATACTACAGGCATCTGTAAACTTGCGGAGGGTATGGACGCCAGGAACGTAGCCGAGACCTTAAGAGGCACCGACTGCCGCGGACGCGGCACTTCCTGCCCCGATCAGCTTGCCAAAGCTATCGACGAGGCTCTCGCCGACAAGCATTGAAATAGCTATGGATATAGCAGATGTGAGGGAATTCGCCCTGTCGCTCCCACATGTTGGTGAGCGGATGCCTTTCGGCCCCGACGCGCTGATTCTCGAGATAGGAGGCAAGATGTTCTGCCTGCTTGATCTATCCGGCGAGGCTGAATACTACACAATTAAGGTTGACCCCGACCTCTCCCTCGAACTGAGGGAGAAATACGGCTTCGTGCGACCGGGCTATCACATGAACAAGAAGCACTGGATATCGGTGGATTTCCACAATTCTTTCACACGCAGCGAAGAGGAGGAGCTGCTCAGGCACTCCTACTTTTGTACGGCAAAGAATCTGCCCCTAAAAGTCCGGAAGGAGCTGGGGATTACAGTTTGAGCAAGCTTCAGGACAATTATTTAATATAGAGCTTTTTCACATCGCCACCGTGAGCTGAAATATTGCGGCAACTATGAATACAAAATACTGGCAAAAGCTCTCTTTTACTTCCGGCGAGAGGCGAGAAGTGCGCCAAGGCGCTTTCTGATTGGTTCGTCGTAGAAGCGGAGAGCGAGCCAGGCAAGGACGGTGATAAGGATGAAAAGGGCAATGCACACGGGCCACACTTGGGCGAAGGTCAAGCCGTTGGCCCACACCCATGCGTAGAAGAGATACATTATGGGGTAATGAACGATATAAATGGGATAGGAGAGACGGCCCAGAAACTCGCATGTGGTAGTGGAGAAGCGGTCGGTTGTTGTGCCGCAGGCTCCGATCCATACTATAGCGGGGAAGAGGAAGAGGGTGCAGAAGATGTCGTAGGCGGCGTTCCACATCGAGGGCAGGCCGTCGGAGGAGCCTACATAGGGGCAAGCCATTGCCGTGCAGATCAAGGCGGTACAGATCCAGAATGCTCCGGGAATTTTCTTTGGCGAGAAGTCGCGCGTGAGAAGCAGACCCATCGAGAAGGAGAATGAAAGGCGGAGGAATCCTCCTATCCAACCGAAGTCGCCCATAGACCAACCGAAACCAATGTGATAGGCGCCCGAGAGGTTTGTGAAAGCTCCGACGGCCAGACCTGCTCCCGAAAGAGCTACCACCCAAGCCAGGGCACGGGTAGAGAGTCTGCGGAGGACGAGGGCATAGAGTATGCTGCCGATATATTCGAAGAACAAAGACCAAGAGGGCCCATTTAGGGGGAACATTTCGCCGTTGCCGCGGACATCGATGCTGCTTGACGGTAAAACCGGAATCATAAATAAGCCCAGAAGCAATGCAAGCAGCACAGCGTGAAGGGGCATGGGGGTGCCGTCCCATTGCACGGAGCCTTGAAGAAGATAGGCAATCGCACCGAATATTACACTGAATACGACCATTGGCTGGAGGCGGATTATGCGCCTGAGAATAAAGTTGCCGTCGGTCATTCCTTTAGCCCAGCGATCGTCGTAGGCGTATCCGATAACGAATCCTGAAAGGACGAAAAAGAAATCGACGGCGAGGTAGCCATGGTTCATCCCCTGATCGACAGGCGATGTGGCAAATCCTTCGAAGAAATGGTACCAGATAACCATTACGGCGGCAACGCCTCTGAGTCCGTCAAGTAAGTCGTAGCGAGGTTTCATAGTATGACGATTAAATTCGGACACAAAATTAGCTTATCGACTCCGCAAAAAACTTGACCCAGGTCAAAAAAGGTCGGCTCGGATGCGACTGAGTGTAGCCGGAGCCACACCGATATAGGAAGCGATGTCGGAAAGACGGGCGCGGAGGCAAACCTGAGGGAATTGCTTTTCGAAGGCCCGGTAGCGTTCGGAAGCAGGAAGAGACAGCCGCTCTTTGTGGGTGCGGTGCAGCCGACGGTATTCGTTCTGATGATTTACTCTCGCCCACTGTGCCAGTTCGAAATCTTCTTCGATGAGACTGTTCAGCACTTTTACAGGGATTTCATAGGCGAGGACATTCTCCACTGCTTCGACGTATTCTTCGCTGACGTTGCCGTAGTAGAGCTCGTCCATGCTGAAAACAATACAGCCTTCACAAGTAAACGAAGTGGTGATCTCCTCGCCGTCGACAATCCAATAGCTACGCGTTATGCCCTTCTCGATGAAGTATGCCTTGCCGTCGCGGCGTCCTTCCTCAACGAGGCACTCCCGCTTGCCGAACCGGCGGGGAGTGAGGTGGTCGAAGAGTTTCTGAAGAGTCGCATCGGACACGGGCCAACAGCTGCGTATCCACGCTACGACATTGGGAAGATCTTGAATGTTGACCATTATATAGAAGGCATGTCGAGGACAGAGCGGAGAATTGAGAGTGCTTCGCTCACCGTAGGTACTTTGGAGAACATGAAGCTGCGGCGCCCGTTGCGCTCGCGGATCTCGACGCGTGACGTATTGTTCTGGAGATAATTTATCAAGCGCCCGAACATGGGAGACTGATAGTAGGCTTTGTTGTCTTCTCCGACGAAGTAGACGTACATCGCCCCTTGCTTGAGGACTACTTTTTCAATGCCGAGGCGCTTTGCAATACGCCTCAGGCGCGGAACGAGAAGGAGCTCCCGCGTTACATCGGGGATGCGGCCGAAGCGGTCGCGCAGCCTCGACTCGAAAGCGTCGAGCTGATCGTCGCGCTCTATGCTTTCCAGCTCCTGATAGAGCGAGATTCTCTCGCTTACCTGCGGCACGTAGTAGGGAGGCAACAGGAGCTCCAGATCGCTCTCAATGGTGCAGTCGGCCACGAATTCTTCGGGATTTTCGGTTTCGCTGCCTTCGGAGAGTTCGGGGAATTCTTCGGTACGCAGCTCAACGACGGCTTCCTTGAGTATGCGCTGATAGGTCTCGTAGCCGAGGTCGGCAATGAAGCCGCTCTGCTCCGCTCCGAGGAGGTTTCCGGCGCCGCGGATGTCAAGATCCTGCATTGCGATGTGAATGCCTGAGCCGAGGTCGGAAAAACTCTCGATAGCCTGAAGGCGTCGGCGCGCGTCGGGCGAAAGAGGTTTGCCCGCAGGCACCATGAGATAGCAGAATGCCTTTCGCGAAGAACGTCCTACGCGCCCGCGGAGCTGATGCAGCTCGCTGAGGCCGAA
This sequence comes from uncultured Bacteroides sp., assembly GCA_964472555.1. GTDB lineage: Bacteria > Bacteroidota > Bacteroidia > Bacteroidales > Muribaculaceae > CAG-873. Next base: position 6,006 of record CAYYQS010000009.1, on the reverse strand, counting down.
GTTCTGCGCGTTGTTGATGATTATAGTATTGACGTTCGGCATGTCGATACCGCTCTCGATAATCGTAGTGGCAAGGAGGATGTCGTAGTCGTGGGCTGAGAAATCATTTATGGCTTTCTCGAGCTTTTCGGGGGGCATCTGTCCGTGAGCCACAACTGTACGTGCATCGGGCACGAGGCGCCGTATCATGGCTTCGAGATCATATAGGCCTTCGATGCGGTGATTTACAAAGAACACCTGGCCACCGCGGGCAAGCTCGAAATTGATAGCCTCGGCTACCGTCTCGTCGTTAAGGGCATCTACCTGAGTGATGATAGGATAGCGGTTGGGCGGCGGGGTGGCGATTGTGGAGAGGTCGCGCGCTCCCATAAGGGAGAACTGGAGTGTGCGGGGAATAGGCGTAGCGCTCATGGTGAGGGTGTCGATGTTCACTTTGAGCTGGCGCAGCTTTTCCTTGACGGCGACGCCGAACTTCTGCTCCTCGTCGATGACGAGCAGCCCGAGATCCTTGAACTTCACATTCTTGCCAATCAGCTTGTGCGTGCCCACGATAATGTCGATCTTACCGGCTTCGAGGTCGGCCAGAATTGCCTTGGTATCTTTGGCGGAGCGAGCTCTGGAGAGATATTCCACTCGCACGGGGAAGTCTTTGAGTCGCTCGCTGAAAGTATGGAAGTGCTGATAGGCGAGCACTGTGGTGGGGACGAGGACGGCCACCTGCTTTCCGTCGACAGCCGCCTTAAAGGCAGCGCGGATTGCAATCTCTGTCTTTCCGAAGCCTACGTCGCCGCAGATAAGCCGGTCCATGGGGCGCTCGCTCTCCATGTCGGTCTTCACAGCCTGAGTGGCAGTAAGCTGGTCGGGTGTATCTTCGTAGATAAAAGATGCTTCCAGCTCGTTCTGAAGATAGCTGTCGGGAGAGAAGGCGAATCCTTTTTCGTCGCGCCGGGCGGCGTAGAGGCGGATGAGATCGCGGGCAATATCCTTGAGCTTGGACTTGGTCCGCTCCTTCATCTTCTGCCATGCCCCCGAGCCGAGCTTGTTTACTTTCGGTGGCACACCCTCCTTGCCACGGTATTTTGCGAGCTTGTGGAGGGAGTGAATGGAAACGAGGAGGATGTCGTTGTTCTGATAGATCAGCTTGATCACTTCCTGCATCTTTCCGTTGATCTCCGTTCGGAGGAGGCCTGCAAATTTACCCACACCGTGATCGAGGTGGACAATGAAGTCGCCGGGTTCGATCTGGCCGAGCTCTTTGAGCGAAAGTGCAAGTTTGCCGTTACGGGCCCGCTCGCTCTTGAGGGTGTACTTGTGGAAGCGGTCGAAGATCTGGTGGTCGGTGAACACGCAGAGCCGTGCCGTGTGGTCGACAAAACCTTCGTGAAGAGTTCCGTCGACGGGGTCGAAAGTTATGTCGTCGCCACGGTCGTTGAATATCTCCTTCAGGCGCGTGAACTGCTTGGGGTTGTCCGAGAGGATGCAGAGGCGGTATCCTTCGGCGATAAAGCGCTTGAATGAGTCGGCGATGATGTCGAAATTCTTGTGATATATTCCCTGAGGCGTGCAGTCGAATGCCATTGACGCCGAAGGCTTGAGGCCTGCCGGAACGCCTTCTTCGCCGGGTTTTCCGGCGCTGAATATGAGACGGTTGAAAGTTGATAGTTTTTTCTCGAAATCATCGGGATTGATTACGAGGTCGGCAGCGTCGGCATCGCCGTCTTCGGTCAGGAGGGTGTAGGCCGACATTCCGGCTTCGGCAATGGCACGGATACGGCCGGTGGTGAGAGATTCGTTGCGGAGTGCGATGATAGAGGCCGGATCGATAAAGTCGAGCAACGACTGCTTCGCACCCCGGCGAGTCATGTTTGCGGTGACTTCGAAGGAGTCGAGGCGCTTTTCGGAGAGCTGTGTCTCGACATCGAACAGGCGGATAGAATCGATTTCATCGCCGAAGAAATCAAGGCGCACCGGGAGTTCGGCAGAATAGCCGAAAATGTCGAATATCGAGCCTCGTATAGCGTACTGCCCGGGCTCGTAGACGTAGTCTACTTCTTTGAATCCGTTGTCCTTCAACCATTTTTCGACGTGCGACATCTCTACCCTGCTGTCTTTGCGGAGGATGAGAGTGTGAGTGTCAAGTTCTTCTCTCGACGCCACGCACTCGGCGAGGGCATCGGGATATGTGACTACGAAGCGGAGCTTACCGGCGGATATACCGGCGAGCGCTTCGGTGCGCAGAATCTGATTCGGGGGGTCGGGTTGGCCGTATTTGATGTCTCTTTTAAAACCGGAGGGAAGCATTGCCACACGGTCTTCACCGACGAGACGGCAGATGTCGAAATAGAGATATCCTGCGTCGTCGAGACTGTCGCCGACTACAATGACAGGCGATTTTGAGTCGATTCCGGCGAGCATAATAGCGGCGGAAGAACCGGCAAGACCTGTCGCGACGCCGCCTTTTGAAGCGAGTGCCTTTATGGCCTTACGTTTTGCCGCAGGCATCACGGCTTTGCTTATATCCTCGAGAGTCATCGGTTTAGGAGAAATTAGATGATGCGTGCTTTGAATCCTTCCTTGGTGAGGAAGTTAAGGACGTCGCGCCTGCGGTCGCCCTGAATGAGAATTTCTCCACCCCGTGCCGAGCCTCCGGTGCCGAGAGTCCGTTTGAGCTTTGAAGCTATCTCTGCCACAGCGTTATCATCGATAGTAAAGCCTGAGACGATAGTTGCGGATTTACCGGCACGGCCCTTGCGTTCAAAAACAATATCGAGGCGTCCGCTCTGAGCGGGCACCTCGTCGGCCTCAGCTTGTGCGGCCGGAGTGGAATCTTGCGTCGGCTCGTCGGGCATGGTGTCTTTGAGCGCTGCCAGACGGTCGAGCCAGTTGTCGGAATGCATTTATTCTTCGTAGTCTAAAGTGTCGGAAATAGCCGGGTTGGTGTGAGCCTCGGAGATAGCTCTGAGCAAGGAGAGGCGGCCGCGGTCTTCAACCGGGAGAGACTCCGCGAAAATATCCACGGAATCGGCATAGCGCTCATCGGCAATCTGGAGGCTCCGCGCAGCCAGAGCGATATTGGATTCCTCGTTGCCATAGTTCTCGCTGAGCCTGATCAGCAGGAGCGATAGCCTGCAGAGACGGTCGATGCTCAGATCGGCACTCTCGGGACTGAGGACTAAACTGTCGCAGATCTCCTGAGCTTCGGGGTAGTCGCCGTTTTCAAATGCAAGTTCGGCATCGTCGACGGGCGATACTTCGTTACTGCCGGAGCAGGAGGCCGCGAAGAACACGGCTGCGGGGAGGACAAGATAAAGAAGTTTTTTCAAGACCTTAAAAGAGTTTTATCAATTTTCGGGAGCCGGAGGAGTCTGTGTTTCGGAGGCAGGCTCGGTGATGATCTCACGGAGACTCTGATGCCCGGCATTCTGCCAGTCGGCTTCACCGGGTTCGTCGGCTCCTGCGACTGTAACGTCGTACTGCTGCTCGACATTATCTCCCGCGGGAGTATCGACATGAGAGCGGGCGTCGAACCAACCGATGTAGTATAACGTGCCTACGACAATTGCCGCTACTATGAGTCCGATTATCAACCAGGACCAGATGCCGGAGGATTTACGCGAGGAAGGTGCCATAATAGAATGATTTTTATATGTTAAACATTACTGTTAGAACGCGCCCGCACGGAAAAATGTTCTCAGATATTCTCTACCTTTTCGTTGAAGTCGAACATCAGCAGCGCTGCCTGCGCCGCCTCTGTGCCTTTGTTGCCGAGGGCACCTCCGGCACGGTCGAGAGCATCCTGCTCGCAGTCGACGGTGAGTACACCGAAAATTACGGGGATATCGCACTCGCTGTTGAGGTGCGTGATGCCCTGAGTGACGCTCTGGCAGACGTAGTCGAAGTGGGGTGTACCTCCACGGATTACGCAACCGAGCACAACTACGGCGTCGTAAAGACCGGTGTCGATGAGTTTGGATGCTGCGAAAGTGAGTTCGACGGCGCCGGGAACTTCAAAAGTGTCGACGTCGTCGGCTCCGAGGCCCTGACGCTTGAATTCGTCGAGAGCACCGGCCATTAGCGGCTCGGTGATATGACTGTTCCAGAGGGTGCGGACTACTGCCACGCGCATGTCGCGTGCTTTTGCAAATGGTGATTCAGGTGCGTATGTAGACATTTTGTGATTGTTTTTTCAGATTAATAGTATCAGATTTTCTGCCACTGCCCGGCGATTCGCCCGGCGGCCTGGGTTGCCGATGCGGCTGCAGCTTCAATTATTGCCTGCCGCAGAGGTGCATCGGGAGCTTCGAAGTCGCCAAGGTCGAGCTTGCGTTCTGCAATGGCTGCGACTACTCCTGCCGCCGCTCCTGCATTCCACATAAGTGTGGTGGAGATGTCGGCGGGAATGTCGATGCTGCTCACTTCCTTGCCTGAATAGTAGCTGATCCGGTGGGCTTGGACGTCGACCGTAATCAGTGAACGGCAGTAGAAGTCGATGTGGTTGTGGTAGAGATCGTCGGAGGAGTCAATGCCAAAAATGAGCTGAAGGTCGATATTGCGGGCGATGACGATGTTGGCAAGCTCGAGATTCTCAAGAATTTCGGGCATTACACGTGTTACCCTTGGCTGCTGCACGGGATTGAAGCCGGGCATGTAGACCAGAATCGCCTTGCGCTCCACACAGTGGTTGAGGAAGCGTGAGAGGCGCGTGCGCATGCGTGCATCGAGGGCATAATGGCCTCCGAAGAGAATTATATCGCCTTCCTCGACCCGCGGCCACACGATGTCGAAGCATTCGTCGGGATAGTCCTCGTAGCGGGTGATGCTTCCGGGAAGTGCATCGGCGCTCTGTGACACAAAGATATTCACAGGCGTATGTCCTTCTGTAAAGCGGTCGAGTGAAGTGATGTCGACTCCGCTCTCCGAAAGGTAGGAAGCAATGATGTCGCCTATAGGATCGCGGGCGGCTTCAGAGGCCATTATCACCTTGAAACGCTCGCGGGCGAGGATTGCCGCAGCCTCAAGAATCCGGCCTCCGGGCATGTTGCCGAGAGGATTACCCTTTGCATCGAGTATCATGTAGAGGGCACACTCTCCAATGCAGATTATCTTCTTCATGGAGTCAGTTTTTTGCACGGGCCGCCGAACCGAGATATCCTCCGTGGTGACGTTTGGCGTATTCTGCCGCTGTGAAACCGATAGCGCGCATCACGTTCACTACAAGAACGTCGCCGATCACCGTCATCATTGTCGTTGAGGTAGTCGGAGTGAGTCCTAATGGGCATACCTCAGGCACCTGAGCCGTGAGGAGAGTAACGTCGGCCAGACGAGCAAGAGGGCTGTCGGGTACGCCTGTAATTACTATCACCGGGATATCGGCATAGAGGCCATGAAGAAGATCGACGAGCTCGATGATCTCGCGTGTCTTACCGCTGTTGGACACGAGAAGCACGATATCGTTCTGCTGGAGCACACCGAGATCGCCATGCTGAGCCTCACTTGGGTGAAGATTCACGGCGGGAGTACCGGTTGAGGAGAAAGTCGTGGCAATATTCATGGCTATCTGGCCTGCCTTTCCCATGCCTGCTGTGACAAGTTTTCCGCCACGGTGGTGCACACGGTCAACGATAGCTTCGACGGCGTGCTGATATGCGTCGGAAACGGGAATGGCAAGAATAGCCTCACTTTCAGCGCGAAGAATCTCGCGCATAGATTCTTTTACGTCCATATATCTGCTTTATGCTTAAAAAGCGAATACAAAGGTACGTAATTAATCCGAAAGAGCAAAAAAGGCTGCGCCAAGCTTGATGCGGAAAGACGGACTCACATTTCCCCCGCCTCCGGGAAATCCGCACATCACCGGCACATTTCCCTCCTTACCTTTGCAGCAAAAAAAGGTAAGAAAATGAAACCCCGCCAACGCCGAAGACTTCCCAACATCACCCTCGAGTTCGCACGATGGTTCGGCCGTCCCCTCCGCTGGTGGGAACGAAACATCATCTTCACCCTCGA
>CAYYQS010000008.1:0-29900 GCA_964472555.1 uncultured Bacteroides sp. | reverse complement strand
TGCCGGACTGATATACGAAGTAGTTTTCGTCGACTTTTGCGCCGGGGTCGATCATGTAGACTGCGCGGAAACCTTTTGAGTGAAGGTCGTCGTTGAGGGTCTTGGGGTCGGGGAATGTCTCGGGGTTGAAAGTGAAGATGCGGTAGCCGTCCATGTAGTCGATATCCATCCATATTACGTCGCAGGGAATCTGACGCCGACGGAAGTTGTCGGCGATTTCGCGGACGCGGTCTTCGGAGGCGTAGGAGAAGCGGCACTGGTGGTAGCCGAGGGCCCAGCGTGGTGGCATCTCGATGGTTCCGGTGAGCTCAGCGAGGCCTTTCACGACGTCCTGAGGGGTGGCACGGTCGATGATATATACGCGGAATGGGGCGCCTTCGGTGTCGAGCTGAATGCGGTCGTTGTCGCTTGCGAGTTCGGCCTTCCATGAAGTGTCGAACATTATGCCGAATGCTGTGCCGTCGGGGCGCACACCCATGATCCACGGGTGTGACTGATAGAGGCGTGATCCGCCGTCGACTCCGTAGGCTCCGCTATCGGTGTTCCAGAGCTTAATTTTCTGCCCGTTTCGGAGGAGTGGCCCAGTGACTTCTCCCCCGCCGTAGAGGCTGATGTCGCCTGAGAGGGGGAGCGTGGCGGATGCTTTGCCGTCGACGAGGGTGAACTGCGGGCTGAGCGTCCAGCCTTCGGGGATGTCGCCGATTGCCACGGGCTCGTCCTTGAGGATGAGCGAGGGTGTTTTGACGGGGTCGAATCCTTCGGGGATGAACTCCACTATGCCCGGGGCCACGAGGGAGGCGCTGGCAATGGGGAGGTCGGCCGCAGAGAGTGATGCGGCGCATGTGAGCATTGAGCAGGATATCAGCTTGAGGAGGGCCCGTTGCATATCAATCTATATAAGCGGTTGCGGAATAGTCGGGGTCGGGGATTGAGTTGAGGAGGTCGGTTTTACCTTCGTTGACGAGCTTGAGGATGAGTTCGCCGAAGAGGGTGTTCTGCCAAGCGAACCAGTCGCGGGTGTAGTCGGATGGGTCGTTGACGTTGAATGATTCGTGGATGAAGCCTTTACCGGCGTCGGTCTTCAGGAGCATTGCGATGCATTCGCGGATTTCGTTGTCGTCGGTAGAGGTGAATGCCTTCATCATGATGCTCATAGGCCATGCCATCTGGTAGCCGATGTGGGGGCCTCCGATTCCTTCACCAGCTACTCCACGGAAGAAGTAGGGGTTGCTATCGCTCCAGACGAAGCGGCGAGTATTCTGATAAATGGGGTTGTTTACGTCCATTTCGTCGAGATAAGGCATTGCGATGAGGCTGGGCACGTTGGCGTCGTCCATGAGGAGGTAGTTGCCGAAGCCGTCGACTTCGAAAGCATATATCTGACCGTATTCGGGGTGATTATATACTGCGTAGTTGTTGAGAGCCTGCTCAACTTCGTCGGCAAGAGCGGTGCATCGTGCCGCGAAATTGGTGTCGTTGTTGACAGTAGAGAGGATTTCGGCGGCTTTGCGGAGCGAAGCTACTGCGAAGAAGTTGGAGGGTATGAGGTACTGGAGTGTGGTGGCGTCGTCGGAGGGGCGGAAGCTTGATGCGATGAGACCGCAAGGCTTTACGGGCGCGCCTTTACCGTTGTTGCTGAGGGTGTCGAAAGCACGCTCGGTGCGACGTGTGAAGGTGTAGGGGCCGTGTCCGTCTTTGCGCTGCTGAGTGATGAAGGTGTCGTAGATCTTGGACATTGCAGTGAGCCATTCGTCGTCGAAGATGCTTGCGTCGCCGGTTACTTTCCAGTAGTGATAAGCAAGTCGGAGCGGGTAGCACAGCGAGTCGATCTCCCATTTGCGCTCGTGTACGTCGGGGATCATGTCGGTGTTGTCGCTCATCCATTCGCCGCCGGTGGGTCCGTCGTTGAAAGCGTTTGCGTAGGGGTCGAGGATGATGCACTTGAACTGTCGGCGGATAACGCCTTCGATCATGTCTTTGAGTTCGGGGTCGTCGTTGGCGAGCTGTACGTAGGGCCAAACCTGAGCACCGGAGTCGCGGAGCCACATGGCGTGGATGTCGCCGGTGTAGACGAAAGTATCGTTCTTTCCGTCGTCGGCCTTACGGAAATGCACAGTGGTGTCGATAGTGTTGGGAAAACAGTTCTCAAACATCCAGGCGAGCTTAGGATTTGTGAGCATGCCCTTGACGCGCTTAATCTGCTTCTCAACTTCTTTAGAGTGGAAAAGACGGTCTTTTTTATCGGGGCGGTTTGTCTTGTTGTAGTTACACTTAGGTGTATTTACCACGGTTTTGTCAGCTTTACACTCCGGCATCGGTGCAGCGGTAGCCGGGAATGCGCACATAATTGATGCAGTGGCCGTCAATGCGATAAATAAGTTTTTCATCTTCTTTTGAGATATTTAGCTGCGTTGGCGTACATTTCGACCATGGCAGCTTGTGTTAAAAGCCATTTTTTATCTTTTTTGTGTTGCCCGGTCCAGTCTTCGTTGAAGAGCCCGGACTGGGTGTCGCGCATGGCGGACCATGCGTGCTGCAGGTTTCTGACGAAGGCGTCCATGTAGTCGTCGCCTTGGTCGAGACTGCTGTATTGGTCGAAGCCTCTCATCATAATGGCAGTGAACCATATTGATCCGGGGCTGAAAAGTCGGAATTCACCGCGTGAGTCGGAAGCAGTCGGTCCGCCGATGAAGTGGCGGAAAGCGCTGTCGGCGAGTTCGCGGGCGTGGGAGAGATAGTCATCTTGGCCAGTGATCTGATAAAGGAGAGCTGCCGCCTGCAGCATCTGGCCGCTGTTGTAGGCATATTTTGCCCGGCCGATACGGCCGTTAAGGCGTTTGTTGTCGAAATATAGTCCGTCGTGAGGGTCGCGGAGGTTTTCGCGCGTCCAGTGATATATTTCTTTAGCTGAAGTGAGGTAGGAGCTGTCGGCAGTAGCCTGGAAGAGGCGTAGAGCCATGACAGCTGCGGGAGCGTTGGAGCAGGTGTTCTTTGAGAACTTTTTCTGCTCGCACCAGTATATGCCGCCACCGAGGATTGAGTCGGTACCGCTCTGAATGAATTTCCAGATGTCGGCAGCGGTGTCGAGGTAGGGTTTCTTCCCTGTTTCGAGATAGAGCTCGGCAAGGTCGATACCTATCCAGATGTTGTCGTCGTAGAATCTGTCGCTTATTGGAGCGGTGTTGATGTATGATGCGAAAGCGCGGGGTGCGCGGAGGGTATCGCCGTAGCATTCGAGGCCGGGGATTACCACAGAGTCGACCATGGCGATATATGAAGAGTCGCCGGTGGCCTCGAAGAGAGCCTTCGCTGCGCTGAGTGTGCCAGAGAAGGGCCAGAGGTAGGAGTAGGGATTTCCCTGAGCGGCGTTTTCGTCGGCGAGGTAGTCGGCACGGAAAGTTTCGTCGAAGGGGAAGTGCTCGCGGAGGAGCGGTGTTCCTTCGACGGCGTAGTGTGTGTAGAGGGAGTCGATGGTCTGCCGAGCCATGGCTGTCATCGCGACATGAGGGGCTGCGGCAGTGCAGGATGTGTTGCCGAGTAACCCGGCAACACACGCTGCATGCAGCATCAATCTTTTTACCTTATGAAATAACCTATTTAGCATTACAGTCAACTCAGATTCTTACCGTTACACCGTCGGCGAGGTTTCCGGATGCGGTGTAGGTCTTGCCGTCGAGGACGAGCTCGACGTCGACAGCGGGAATTTCTTTCTCGATATTGCGGTCGCCTTCACGGTCGGCAACGGTAACTTTTACGGTGTTGCCTGTGCGCTCGGCCTTGAAAGTGAGGAGCGAGTAGTCGCAGCAGCGGAATTCCCAACCGTCGCCAGCGTCCCAGTACATGCGTCCTTCTGCTTTGCCGTCTTTGTCGAGGCATACGTAGAGAGTGAGAGGCTCGAATGAGTTCTCGTTGGTGTTCTGGATGACGCGACCTGCGGGTACGATGCTACCGCCACGGAGCTTGAGACGAGCCTGGTATTTGTCGGCGTTGTCGCCGTCGACGAGGCTAATAGTCTCCCAGATACCGAAGGGCTGGACGGGATTCTCGGCAAATGCGGGAATTACGAGGAGGTCTTCACCGAGGAGGAAGCTCTGCTGCTCTTCGCGTAGGCGGAGGTCCTGGGGATCGTTGAAGAAGAGGGGCTGCATGACGGGGATACCGGTCTTATGCGCGTCGTAGAACTTGGTGTAGATGTATGGGAGGAGGCGGTAACGGCGCTCGAGAGCCATTTTTGAAGAGCGCTCGATGTCTTCGCCGAACGCCCAGGGTTCTTTGTCGTTTGTGCCTGCACAGGCGTGTCCGCGGACGAAGGGGAGGAATACGCCGTAGCCGAGCCAGTGCGCCCATACGTCGGGTTCTGTATTGTTGAGGAAGCCGCCTATGTCGGGACCGCTGAAGGGCTGTCCGGAGAGTCCGAGGGTGATAGACATGGGCACTGAGAGCTTGAGGTGATCCCAGCCTGCCCAGTTGTCGCCTGTCCAGGTTGCAGCGTAGCGGTGTCCACCGAGGAGGTTTGCGCGAGTGAGGACGAACGGACGGCGGTCGGGATAAACGTCGAGGAAGCCTTTGCGTGTTGCTTCGGTCATGAGACGGCCGTAGGCGTTGTGGTAGAGGAGGTGGGGTCCTGCGGGGAGGTCGCCACCGCCACGGTGGATGTTGTCGTAGGGCATTGTGCCTGTTTTCTGGTCTTCGGGGAGCCAGGATTCGTCGGTGGTGATAGCGGGTTCGTTCATGTCGTTCCACACGCCGTCGATGCCTTTAGCGAGGAAGTCTTTGTAGAGGCCAGACCACCATTCGCGGACGCGAGGCATGGTGAAATCGGGGAACGCGCAGTAGCCGGGCCAGCATTTGCCCTGATATACAGTGCCGTCGGCGCGTTTAACCCATACGTCGTTTTCGGTACCGGATTTGTAGACGAAGTAGTTTTCGTCGACCTTAGGTCCGGGGTCGATCATGTAGACTGCGCGGAATCCTTTCTGATGCAGCTCGTCGTTGAGGGCCTTGGGGTCGGGGAAGTTCTGCTGGTTGAAGGTGAAGATGCGGTATCCGTCCATGTAGTCGATGTCCATCCATATTACGTCGCAGGGAATCTGGCGGCGGCGGAAGTTGTCAGCGATTTCGCGGACGCGGTCTTCGGAACCGTATGAGAAACGGCACTGGTGGTAGCCGAGTGCCCAGCGGGGAGGCATTTCCATTGTGCCGGTGAGCTCAGCGAGGCCTTTAACGACGTCCTGAGGTGTGGCACGGTCGATGATGTAGACACGGAAGGGAGCGCCTTCGGTGTCGAACTGGATTTTGTCGTCTTCGGTGGCGAGTTCGGACTTCCAAGATGAGTCGAACATGATGCCGAATGCAGTGCCGTCGCGGCGCACACCCATAATCCAGGGGTGCGACTGATAGAGGCGAGTACCGCCGTCGACTCCGTAAGCGCCGGTGTCGGTGTTCCAGAGTTTGATTTTTTTGCCGTTTCGGAGCAGGGGCCCTGTTACCTCACCTCCACCGTAGAGGCTGATCTCGCCGGTGAGGGGGAGTGTGGCCGAAGCTTTGCCGTCGACGATAGTGAACTGAGGGATGAGTTTCCAGTCGGCGGGCATTGCACCGATAGCCTTGGGCTCTTCCTTGAGGATGAGCGAGGGAGTCTTAGCGGGGTCGTAGCCCTGTGGTATGAATTCCACGATACCGTCGCCCACGAGGTTTGTCTTGGCAATGGGCATCTCAGCGGCCTGCGCCAGAGGCGCGGCCACCAAGAGTGATAGTATAAGGGATTGGATCTTCATGTTGAAAATGATTGGTATTCAGCAATTATTTGAAGGTGGACATTCTTGCGAAGAGCTCCACGATAGCGCCCTGCTGGAGGATATCGCCGTTGCTGTCGTTACCGATGCCGGTGAATTCCTTGAAGAAAAGGCCGGTAGCTTCGTCGCGAGAGTTTTCCCAAGCGTGAGTGAGGGTTTTGTAGATAGCGGTGGTGTATTCGTCGTTGGGCTCGATTTTGTTGAGCTCGGCGAAACCACGTACCATAACTGCGTTGAACCAGCGTGAGCCGTCTTTGATGACACGGAACTGCTCGTTGGAGAACGGCGATGAGAAGCGGGTGAAGAAGTAGGTGTAGCATGCTCCTGCGAGATTGCGTGCATCGGTGAGGTAGTCTTCTTCGCCTGTCGCGGTGTAGAGGAGTGCGGCAGCCTGGAGCATCTGGCCCGAGTTGTAGGAGAACTTGGTAGTACCGCGGGAGCCGTCGAGCTTGATGTTGTCGAAGTAGAGGTAGTCGAGGGGATCCTGGAGGTTCTGCTTAGTCCAAGCGTAGATTTCCTTAGCTTTCTCGAGGTACTGAGCGTCCTGGGTGGCGTTGTAGAGCTTCAGGCACATTACAGCGCCGGGAGCGTTTGCGCATGTGTTCTTGGAAGCTTTGGAGGGATCGTTCTTGTCGTCTTCACTCCAGTATACTCCGCCACCGAGCTTGTCGTCCATACCGGAGAGCATGAAAGCGTAGACGCTCTTAGCTTTCTCGAGGTACCAGTTGTCGTGAGTGAAGTCGTAGAGGTCGGCCATGTCGATACCCGCCCAGATAGCGTCGTCGTAGAGACGAGTATCCCAGGAGTTTACGAAGCAAGCGAAGCAGTTGGGGTTCTTCGAAGTTGAATAATAGCGTTCGAGAGTTGCCTTGATCTGGTCTTCGTATTTGAGACGGAAGTCGAGGTTGGGAGTAGTGGTGACGATAGCGCTGTAGGCCGAAAGGATAGCTCCATAGCCCCAGAAGTAGGCGTGGGAGTCGTATTCGGGCGAAGCGGGCTCGGCGGGGGTGCCGAGGGTGTTGGGATAGTTTCCGAACATCATCTGCGCCTTGTCGCTCCAGTAGAGGCTGTAGACAGTCTCGAAAGTCTGCTCTGCGCGAGTGAGGAATTCCTCGTAGGTAACCTCCGTCTTGACGTCGTCGGGCTCCAGCGCAATAATCGGGTCGTACTTCTCCTCGCACGAAGCTGCGAGGAGTCCTACGGCTGCAATTGCTATTATTTTGCTTTTCATAGGTTCTTATTGTTTTTCGAAGTTAATTGTAAGTGCCTCAACGTCGAGGGTGATCTTGTATGTGCCAGCCTGGTCGGCTGTAACTACCCACTTGTAGTCGGGCTGCTCACCGGGAGTGATCTGGACATCGGTGTCGACGTTGATGTCGGCATTGCCCTTGAGCGGCTTGATAGTGGTGCCACCGAAGCTACGCTGAGCGAGAATCTTCATTTCGCCTTCGAAGAGCGGACCGGTGTAGGTGAAGATGTTGGGGTTGAGGTTGTCGGGAGTGAACTCGGGCATAGCGCCGGTGTCCCAGCCAGCTTCAGTAGCGTTACCCACGAGGTAGAGGTGCTCGTACATAACCTTGGCGTAGTTGATAGACATGTCGGCCATGGTGATGTAGATGCTGTATACGCCGTCTTCGTATATTTCGAAGAGTTTCTCGGGCTCAGAAGCGTCGTCGCGGTACACGAGCGAGTGGTTGTCGGCACCCATGATGTAGGCGGGGATATCCTGACCGAGCTCGGTGATGAACTTGAATGTACCGGGCACGAGGGCACCGCGATAGCTATAGATACGACCGTTGGAGATTTCGTCGATCTGAGTAGCGTCGTTGAGGTTTAGTCCGCCGGGAGTAGCCGTACCGGTGATGTAGAGGGGACGCGAAGCGGGCACGAAAGTGGTGACCGTGGCGATAGTGGAAGAGATTTCGGGGTACTTGAAGTACGGGCCATGAACTTTAGCTGCCACGCGTGCTTCGATACGCACGGGCTGGCCTGCAGTGCGGCCCCATTTCTCAACGATGAGGTTGTAGAGATCGGCAGCTGAGTAGCTGATTGATTCATTACCTCCGAGTTCGACAGGGTCGGTTGCCGTAGCGAATTCGTTGTCGGCCACGTCGATCTGGAACAGGTAGGTGAAGGTGTAGTCACTTCCGAGGTCGGTGGCGGTGTTCCACGAGAAAGTAAGTGCGGGAGCATCGTCTTCCGACTCAGTGAGCACTACCTCGCTCTGAGATACGGTGAGCTTGAGCTGATTGCGCTCGATGTCGGTACCGCCGTTGTCGTCGGAGCAGGAGGCTGCCGAGAAGAAAAGCGGAGCGAGCAGCAGTGAAATATATTTAGTTAATTTCATGATTCGATATTATTAGCGGTTAGAGACTGATTACCATTTGGGAAGCTGACGGAGGTTGGGATTCTTGTCGAGCTGATTCTGGTGGATGGGGAACCAATAGTTCTTTTCGCTGAAGGCACGAGTGATTTCGACGCGGCGCTTGTAGTAAGCACGTTCGTTGTAGGGATCGGAGCTCTTCTCGGTACCGAATTTGTTCATACCGTAGAAGTCACCGCGGAGGAGGTCCATTCTCTTCCAGCGACGGATGTCGTCGAAGCGGATAGCGTACTCGCAGTTGAACTCTACACGACGCTCGCGGTAGATAGCATCGCGCATAGCGTCCTGATCCTGAGGAACTGGAATCATGTCGGGACCGGCACCGTACTGAGGAATACCAGCGCGCTCACGCACGAGGTTGAGGTACTTGACGATGTCGGGGTGTCCGGGGTTAACTTCGTTGAGAGCCTCGGCATAGTTGAGGTATGCTTCGGCGAGACGATAGAGGATGCCGGGACGGTAAGGCATGACGTAGGGACGGAATGTGGTCTCGGGGTGTACACGCTTGCGAAGGAGATAGCCTGTCTGGGGGGCATCCCAGGGCGAGGAGCTTTCGGTACGGCCGTCGGCACCGAGGAAGAAGAAGTCGACCTTACGGTCGTCGTGGCGGTAGTATGCTTCGTTGTAGAGAACGGAAACGTAGAATCGGGGCTCGCGGTTTACGTACATGTTGAATGTATTCTTAGGAGCGACGATGTTGTTGAGGTTAGATTTCTTAGCGCTTGCGTCGCCTTCGATCCACTTGGTAGCGCGGATGTCGTCGGTACGGGAGAAACCGGTCTCGCTATAGCCTGATTCGGGGTTGATGATAGGAGTACCGTCGGGGTTGTAGCCGAGGATAGCGGGGAGACCGTTAGCCATGAAGAAAGCGTCGACGAGCTCCTGAGTGATACCGAGACCGCCCTGACCGCCGGTAGAACGGGGAAGTGAGTGCTGAGAGTAGAGTTCGTGGTCGCAGCTCGGACGAGCGAAGAGGATTTCCTTGTTGCCCTGGTTGAACTCGATGTAGCACATGTTGGAGTAGGACATGAAGGGGTCGATAGTACCGTCGGAGTTATACTCTTTGTAGAGTTCGTAGCCGCTCTTCTCGCAGAGCTGGATGAGTTCGCGACAAGCGTTGACGGCGCGAGTCCACTTTGTTTCGTCGTAAGCGGAATTGAAGATGTGCTCGCCCTTGTTGTTTGTGTAAGCAGCGTAGTCGGGGTCGGGGTTGCCGTTTACGAGTGGGCTTGCAGCGAAGAGGAGCATACGTGCACGGACGGCGAGCGCCATAACTGATGTAGCGCGGCCGTAGTAGCGGTCTTCGGCGTAGGAAGCGGGGAGGATTTCGGAAACTTCCTTGAGTTCGCGGTCGATCCAGTCGATTACTTCGTCGTAGGGGTTCTGACCGATGAGGATTTCGTCCATGCCGCTGTTTACGTCGCTAAGCCATGTCTGGAGGGGAATTGCGCCGTAGGTGTTAACGAGGAGGTAGTAGTAGTAAGCGATGAGGAAACGAGCCTCGGCCTTCATGTTTGTCACCTCGTCCTGATAGAGGTACTGTGCGGGGAGAGCGTGCACTTTGTCGATGAAGATGTATGCTTCGCGGATACGCACGGGGAGGTCGCCCCAGAAGTTACCGTTCCAAGCGCTCTGGGGGTTCCAGTCGCCGAGGATCTTGTCGATGCAGTCCCAGCCGGAGAAGGAGCGCCAGTCCTGGGAGGGCGAGAAGTCGTCGGCGTAAGCGTCGTAGTTACGCATCATCTGGGTGTATGGATCGGGTATACCGGCATATATGTTTGCGAGCCACTCTTCGGTACGGCTCTTGGAGTTGAATACCATCTCCTCGGTGAGGATATCGTCGGGGGCGTTATCCAGGAAGTTGCAGGAAGAAGCGGAGAGAGACAAGAGAACTCCTGCAGCGAGAAATTTTATAATGTTGGTTTTCATGATTGTCTATTAAATAGATTTAGAATCGAACCTGAAGACCGATAGAGTAAGTTCTCATGATCGGGTACTTGAGGCCGTTGTTAGTAGCGAGCTCGGGATCCCAGAGTTTGAATTTCGAGAAGTGACAGAGGTTTGTGCCGCGGAGGAAGATACGGGCCTGCTCCATAGCGGCGTGGCGGATGAGTTTAGTGGGGAATGAGTAGCCGATCTCGAGGTTTTTGAGACGGAGCATGCTCATGTCTTTCATCCACCAGTCGGATGTCTGGGAGTTGTGCGAGTTGCTTCCGAGGTGGAGACGGGGATAGAATACATCCTGGCTCGGATTTACGATCGACCAAGCGTCGGAAGCGTTCTTGAAGATGTTGCCTTCAGATCCGAGAGTAGAGCCGGGGAGGAAGTTGTTGGAGTTCTCGCCGATGATACGGTATGTGCGACCGTTGCCCTGGAAGAATACACCGAGGTCGAAGCCTTTCCAGTTTACGTTTGCTCCGAAACCGTAGACGAGTTCGGGATTTACAGTTCCGCCGAGGGACGTTTTGTCGACTTCGGTGATGTCGCCGTCGCCGTTCATATCGACATATTTGATATCACCGGGATAAACGCGGTCGACGAAGTGGGGCTTGGGAAGGTCGGCTTTGAGTTCGCCTGTACTGAGGTTTGCGAAGTCGTCTTCGGTGTAGAGGCCGTCGGTCTTGAAGCCGAAGATAGTACCAACGGGGAGGCCAGTGCTCGAGCGGTATGTGCCAACTACGAGGAGGTCTTCGTCCTGCTCAACGATCTTATTACGGGCGTAGGTTACGTTGCCGCGCACGGAGAAGATGACGTTCTGGATACGCTTGTTGACGTTGAGCTCAACTTCGAAACCTTTGTTTGTAACGATACCGTAGTTCGACCAGGGAAGTGAGGGGAAACCTGCTGAGTTGGGATAGTTGCGGCGCTGCATGAAGATGTCTTCGCGGCGTTCGTGGAAGAAGTCGACCTGGAAGTCGATCATGTTGAAGAGACGGAGTTCGAGACCGACGTTGGCTTTCTTTACTTTTTCCCAACGGAGGTCGGGAGCACCGGGATCGCCTTCGCGAAGGCCGCCTTTATTGTAGAAGGTATTGGAGTTACCCCAAGTGTAACCGTTACCACCTGCGATGGTGGTGATGTAGCCGAAGCGCTTCTGCGAACCGTCGTTGTTGTAGAAGCGGTCGTTACCTGCAAGACCGTAGGATGCGCGGAACTTCACTTTCTGGATGTAGGGTGTGAGGGGACGCATGAATGCTTCCTGCGACATGATCCAACCGGCAGCGATCGAGGGGAAGAAACCGAAGCGGTGGTGGGGAGCGAAGTTTTCGGAGCCGTTGTAGCCGAAGTTGAATTCGGCGATGTAGCGGCCGTCGTAGTTATAAGAAGCACGTCCTGCGATACCCTGTGTGCGGTAAGATACCTGGTCGCCGTCGTCGTAGTTGCGCTGGTTGTAGAGGAAGAGGGCGTCGACCTGATGATCGCCGAAGTTGTGGTTATAGGAAATGTTTGCTTCGAGGTAGGTGCTGTAGTTGCCGTATTCGTGCCACTTGTTGTAGCCGAGGAATTCGTCGCCTTCCTGAAGGACGATAGTCTGGAGTTCGCCAGTAACGGGGTCGCGGTCGGTAGCGGGATAGTAGTAGCGGGGAGCGCGGCCACGGTCTACACCGTTGCGGGAGTAGTAGTCGTAAGAGAAGAGGACTTTAGCCTTGAGGCCTTCGGTGATGAACTTGAGATCCTGCTGAACTGAGAAGAGTGATTCGAGCTTGCTCTGTCCTTCGCGATAGTAACCGCTCTGGGTGAGTTTTGCCCAGGGGTTTTCGTTTTCGCGAGGTTTGGGAATCATGCCGTTCTCGTACATAATGGGAACTGCAAACGGAGTTGCCTTGAAGGCAGCGTAGAACACATCGTCGATACCGTCTTTCGGGGCTTTGCGCTGCTGGAGGTAACCGCCGACGTTGACGTTGAGGAGAGTGGTGGGGGTAACGTTCATCTCCACGTTTGTGCGGAGATTGAAGCGGTTGATGTTGATGTTTGAGCTGTAGCTCTGCTTCTTGTCGACTTCGGTGATACCGGATTCGTTGTAGTAAGCAGCCACGACTGAGTAGCGGAGTCGCTCGTTACCACCTGCGATATCGAGGGTAGCGCGGGTGTTGTTGGCGTGGTCTTTGGTGATTGCATCTATCCAGTTCACATTAGGATAGAGCTCGGGGTCGTAGCCTGTGCGGTATTTCTGGATGATGTCGGGAGAATAGCGGTACTGGCCGGTCTCCTGAATGCTTATATTATTAAGGAGGGTAAGATAGTCGGCAGCGTCGAGGAACTGCGGGAGCTTCTCGGGCTCTGTCATCGAGTGCTCTACCATGACGTTGACGGTGGTTTTACCAGCGTGACCTTTCTTAGTGGTAATAAGGATAACGCCGTTTGCACCGCGCACACCGTAGACGGCACTTGCGGAAGCGTCCTTGAGGATAGAGAAAGATTCGATTTCGGCGATATCCACATTATTAAGTGAGCGCTCAACACCGTCGACGAGGACGAGGGGTGCGTTGCTGCCCTTGAAGGAGCTCATACCACGGATCCAGAATTCGGAATCGTCGTAGCCGGGCTCGCCTGAACGCTGAACAGCGATCACACCGGCGATGTTACCGGCGAGGTCGTTAGAGAGCGAACGCGTGGTGCCGACTGAGAGCTGCGCGGGCTTGACGCTCGTGATAGCGCCGACAACCGATTCGCGCTTCTGCGTACCATAGCCGACAACGACAACTTCGGAGAGGTCTTCTTTCTGTTCGGAGAGAACGACGTTGATGATTCTGCGGCCGTTCACTGCTTCTTCGATAGTGGACATACCCACAAAGCTGAAGATGAGAGTGGCATTTTTGGACTTGAGGGAGATTTTGTAGTTACCGTCGATGTCGGTAGTCACGCCGTTGCCCTGAACACCCTTCACACTGATAGATGCACCCGGCAGCGGTTCGCCGCTCTCGTCTGTCACGATACCCTGGACCGCAAATCCGGCGTCAGACTGCGCGGACACGGCTAAGGATGCCATGAATGTCATAAAAATGACAAGGATTAATTTTAGGTTCATTTGGAGAAATTTATGGTTTAATAGATTTTTCGGTATTTACGCTGCAAAGTAAGCGAAGCTACGCGCGCGGATGTGTTTCCATTTCTGACAATAGTGTATACAACCACGTGCACATACATGAATTTTTATTATACACTTTTGTTCTAAATCCTGATTTACAGTGGTTTTTGCAGAATGTGTTTTTGAGCAGATTTTTTGAGACAGGATAAAATTTTCATGTGAGTATAATGTTTTGTCACGCTTGTATACACACGTACACGTGTATGAGATATAATTTTGCAGCATAATCCTTAAGTTTCATGAGAAAAATCTTTACACTATCCCTCCTCCTTGCAGCGCTCGGCCTTCAAGCTCAGAATTCGCCGCTTCTGACTCTCGAAGCAGAGTCGGCAACGCTTACCCCGCCGGTGAAAGTGAAGCGTGTGAACGGGTATTCGGGCAATGCTTACGTGGGCGACTTCGACCAGGGTTCGGTGATCCGCCTCAACCATGTGCGGGTCGACAAAGAAGGGCCCTACGAATTCCGGGTTTACTATACCAGCATGTTCAAGCGCAGTGTAGTTGTTACAGCCAACAGCTACCCCGCCGTAACAATAACCATGACCAGAGAAACTCCTGACTGGAACCGACCGCCGGTGTACATGATGCTGTCGTACATCTGGCTCGACAAGGGCGACAATACTATCATCATCACCCCTCCGGCCAACGACGGCGGCCCGAATATCGATAAGTTCGAAATATGGGAAACGGGTGTGGCGATGCCCAAACCCGAGATCGGAAATCCGGCGTACTGCTATGATCTGACAGATGATGCCGTGACGGTGACTGCCGACGGTGCCGATGCAAAAAATTCGGAGCTAACAGACAATAATATCTCAACCTTATATAAAAAAGGCGGAAAAACCGGCTATATCCAGTACGAACTCGACACTCCACATCTTATCACCGGCTATCTTTTCTCTGAGGGCCCCGGTGCTACGAAGCAAGGTACTGACTGGACTCTCGAATATTCTATCGACGGCCGCACATTCACCAAGCTGAATCCTTCGGCAACTTCATCGCTGGGCAACGCCACTCTCTACACCGTCAACCGCCAGCCGCACAACGACCGCACCAAGGCTGCAAAATACTACCGTGTGGATACCAAAGGCCGAGACGTGGCAGAAATTCAGCTTTTCGGCCTTCCGTACATCAACTCGACCGACAACAAGAATTTCCCCAAAGACATCACGGAAGGGTTTGACGCTCAGAAAAATGTGACCGGCTCGCCTCTTGGTGCCACCGGTTGGGCCGACGAGAGATACTACAATCTTTTCGACCGGAACATGCAGACGAAGTACTATACCGATGAGAGCCGAACGTGCTATATTGAAGTAGAGCTCGACAAGCCGATGACAATAGAAAGCTACACACTCACTTCGTGCCAGGATTATCCGGAGCGTGATCCTCGCTCGTGGACACTTGAAGGTTTCGGCACAAGCTGGGAGACTGTGAGCGAAATTTCATCGTTTGAATTCCCCTGCCGCTATGCCACAATGCGTTTTGAAGGCACCGATGCGAAACTCTACCGCGGTTTCCGTCTTCGCGTGAACGAGAATAACGGTGCGGACCGCTTCCAATTGCTTAAGATGCAGGTGTTCGGCACCGAAACTGCAGGTGTGGAGAATGTTTCGGCATGCGATCCTCAGGCTGTGGTGCGCCCTATAAGCGGCGGAATAGTCATTTCTTCGGAATACGCCACTCAATATTATATATATAGCGCCGACGGCCGTGCTATCAGCTCGGGCACGGTATATGACAGCGAGAATATAGAATTACCGGCAGGTTTCTATATAGTATCATGCGGTAACGACCACGGATACACATCGCACAAAGTAGTGGTGAAATAACAGGCTCCTCTCTCAACAACACCTTATAACTCAATCTAATGCATTATCTTAGCAAAGTCTCAATATTACTTGCTCTCGCAGCCGCCGGAGCCACACCGGCCTTCGGTGAGAAAATAGCAACCGCCAAATCGCCCGACGGCAAGCTTTCGCTCGCCATAGAAAACGACGGCGGCTCGATAAGCTACTCGCTCCAGCGCGGATCGAAGACCATTGTGGATAAGTCGAAAGTGGGTCTGAGTACCTCTGTCGGCGATTTCTCTGCAGGAGTCACCTTTAAATCAGTTGATTCGAAGGATATCAATACGACCTTTTCTCTTCCGGCATCATCTCAGGCCACAATAAGCGATATTTGCCGCCAGGTGACTGTGAATGTGGAGAAAGGCGGCAAGGGCGGGGCTATAGTTTTCCGCCTCTACGATGAAGGTCTGGCATGGCGCTATGAGATCAACGGCTCTGGGAATGTGACAGTTACCGGGGATGCCGGTGAAGTGGTGCTTCCGTCGCAGGACGAATATCTCAGCCTTCCACTGAGCCAGGGAACACGAGCTTCGTTTGCCGACACACATTCCGACCTCATCGAGTGTCTCGGAAGCATGGCTCTTCCGCTTATCGCGCGCAATGATGCCGACTATGTGGTGATAGGCGAGACAGCTCCCGTGAAAAATTATTGCGGAAGCCGCCTGCAGGTACCGGCCCGGGATGTGTATACATATTCACTAAAGGAAAATGTGAGCACTACCCTGCCCTTGACAACTCCCTGGCGCACAGTACTTACGGGTAGCCTTACCCAAATCGCCGGGAGCCATATCAACGAGTGTCTCGCAGAGCCGAGCAGCGTGAGCAACACTTCGTGGATCAAAGCCGGACGTGCCACTAACTCCTACAGCGGAGAAGACCACACGGCATCGTACCGCGACAGCAAGACTATAAATTCCTACATCGACTGGGCAGCAACCCAGGGTTGGGAATACTTCACTATCGACAAGCGCTCCAACCTCAGCACATCGCAGCTAAAGGAAATAGCGAACTACGCGAATTCGAAAAATATCGGCGTATTCGTGTGGAAAAACCGCGCGTCGCTTCCTACGGCTGAAAACGCCCTTCGCGCCGAGCTTCTCGCACTGAAGCAGGCGGGGGCCAAGGGTATCAAGGTGGAATTCTGGGAAGATGATTCGCAGGCGACTGTCAATCAGCGCAATTCACTTCTGAGCATCGCCGCCGACCTTCAGCTTATGGTGATACTCTCCAACACAGTGAATACCGCAGGCCTGAACCGCACATGGCCCAACCTCATGGGCACGGAGCTGGGACTGACCAACAGTTCATATGTGTTCATGCCGGACTTCGTCGGTGCATCGCATAATATCAATTCGGCTATACTCTACGCTGCGAACGGTCCGGTAGACTACTCGCCCGTAGACTTTGCGGAGCGCACAGGTAAGCTTCTGCAGTCGACCACTCATGCACATCAGCTTGCGCTGGCTGTAGCCTTCCAGTCGGGTGTGCAGCACTTTATCGACTCTCCCGAGAATCTGCGCTACAGCATTGCGAAGAATATTCTCAAGAGCATGCCCGCAAAGTGGGACGAAACACGCTGGCTCGATGCAAAGCACAACGAAGGACTCATGCTGGTACGCCGTAGCGGTCAGGACTATTATCTGGCCGGACTTACGAGCGAGGCTAAGCATGTGAAGATTCCCCTCGACTTCCTGCCCGAAGGCAAGAAGATGAATGCATATATCTATCGCGACGGTACTTGTCCGACAGATATCAACTTCGGATACTTAGAGGAACTTACCTCATCGTCTACACTTGAGGTTGCCATGGCCAAAAACGGCGGTTTCGTGGTACGTCTGGCAGCGGACGACGGTAGCGCCAAGCCCTTTTACCGCCGCTACGAGGCTGAGGGAGCGGAGAATACCATTCCTTTCGGCGTGTCGGTACTCAAGGACCGCGACGGCCTTTGCTCGGGAAATGAATATGTGTCGGGCGCAGGCTTCGGCCGTCCGATCACTATCAACAACGTGAGCGTGCCCACGGCGGGTACCTATGCCATAAATGTGTACTATATGGCTTCGGAGGCCTCTTCGGGCACGGTACGCCTCAACAACTCGCTTGCTACGATCCGCGGTTTGAATTTCGTACATTCCGGTGGCAGCACAGGCCGGTCGCTCGCATGCGTGACCGTGAACATGCCTTTCACTCAGACTGAAGGCAACACGCTGCAGATAGCATCGTCGACAAATCTGCCCAACATCGACCGCATTACCATTACCGACAACGAGACTCTGGTGTACACCTCGGGCGTGGAAGAAATAGCAACAGAGACGGAAAGTTTCTGCAGAATCTATGCCGACGGCAGCGATGTGGCTATCGAGACTCCTCAGAACGCGTCGTACACAATCCACGATCTCCTTGGCCGCTGCGTCGCCGCGGGCGAAGCCCAGGCCGGAAAGACTACTGTCGCCACAAATACTACAGGCATGGTGATAGTGAAGGTTTCGACCAACTCATCCACTCAGACAGAAAAACTAATCATACGCTAACTAACATTTATCAATCCAATCAAACTCTTATGAAAAACTTTACTTTAGCAGCCGTTACAATGCTTGCTTCTGCAATGACAATGTCGGCTTACAACGCAGACAACCTGTACGTTGTCGGCAGTGGTTGCGCCGCAGGCTGGAGCCCCAACGACGCACTCGAAATGACGAAGGTCGAGACCAACATCTTCACATGGACAGGCGAACTCAAAGCAGACGGTGAATTCAAGTTCATCGTAGCCCGCGACTGGCATCCTTCTATCACATGCGACTTCAACACCGAAAACCAGGGTAACGAGAAAGTATCTTCGGGCGGTGTTTACAACCTCTTCGTACGTCCTGACGGCGAAACCGGTCATGACAACAAATTCCAGGTAGCAGTTACCGGTATCTACACCCTCAACGTGGACCTCAACGACATGATCATGGCCGTGATCCTCGACGAGGAAATCGAAGAACCTTTCAACCTCTACATGGTAGGTAACGCTACCGCAGGCGGCTGGGACCTCGACAACGCCATGAAGCAGCCTTTCACCCTTCTTGAAAACGGCCTTTACACCTGGGCAGGCGAACTCACCGTGAATCCCGACGATCCTTCGAGCGGCCGCTTCCGCATCATCTCGCAGCACGACTGGTGGAACAACAGCTACACCACCACCGAGCCTGAAGATCAGATTGTAAGCGTAGGTGAATATGACATCCTCTACTGCGAATCGGGTGCTCCCGAAGGCGAACCCGCATTCCGTATCCAGCAGAGCGGTCTCTACACAATCGATATCGACATCGACAACAACAAGATGCTCATCACCGAGCGCGCTCCCGAGCTCTACATCATCGGTAACGCCCTCAACGGCGGCTCTGACCTCTGGGATCTCGGCTGGGCACAGGCTTGCTCCCCCACATCTAACGAAAACGAATTCATCTGGGAAGGCTATCTCTATAAGTTAGGCTATGCCAACGATAATCCCGATCAGCCCCGCACCGCACAGTTCCGCTTCATCCGTCAGGCCAACGACTGGAATCCCGGCTTCGTGGCAGCTTATGTAGACGACGAAATCTCTATCGGCGAAACATACGAAATCCTCGACAGCAAGGACAACGCCGACATGAAGTTCACCGTGAAGGAAGACGGCTGGTACAAGCTTATCATCAACACCAACACACTGACCATGACAGTGCTCAAGGGCGACGAGAACAACGGTGTTGAATCAGCAATCGCCGCTAAGGCAGCTCTCAAGCTCAATGGCCGCGTGCTCACCGTAGCCGAAGGCACAGCTGACGTTTACGACACTATGGGCCGCACTATCGCCCTCGGTGCAAGCGAAATCGCACTTCCCGCATCGGGTATCTATGTAGCAGTAGTCAACGGTGTTGCCTACAAGCTCGCTGCAAAATAATAAAATCCTGAAATAATCCGGGTGAGACGGCTTCGATGGCGTCTCACCCGGACACTAAAAATAATATCATGAAGAAACTATCATTGTCGCTACTCCTCTGCTTTGTAGTCTGCCTTGCCACGTTCGCACAGCAGAATTTCGACATTTATATCACCGGCGATGCCACGGAATTCGGCTGGACACTTGCCAATCCTGAGGGATCAGGCCTTCAGAAACAGGCTGAAGGCAAATATACATGGAGAGGAAAGCTGCGTCAAGGATATTTCTTCCGCTTTCTCACCACAGCCAGCTGGGACCCGACATATACTGCAGTCGACGACTCAGGACTTACCGTACAAGAAGGAACTTTCCCGGTAGCATACGATGTGGAGCAGCGCTCCTCACAGCCTGCATTCAAAGTGGGCACTGGAGGTATCTACACCATCACACTCGACACCGAGGCTCTGAGCATGACTCTCAAGCTGGAAGAACTCGTGGTTGAGACAGACCTCTACATGATCGGTATAGGCACACCCTCGGGCTGGTCGACAGGAAATGCCCGCAACTTTAAGATGCGCGAGGACAACCGCCGCTATACGTGGACGGGTCCTCTCACAAAGGCTCACGCCGACGATGACACGGGCGACGGACGCTTTTTCTTCCTCGCCAACGGTTCGGGCGACTGGTGGCCACGATACATCTCCGAAGATATTACCGAGAAATCGCAGACGATAGAACCGGGCAAGACTTACCGCATCACGCGTCACGACACGAGTGCCGCCGAGTCGCTTCCGGGTTGGGCCGACCCCGGCTTCGTTGTAGCGACACCCGGCATCTACACCATTACCGTAGAGCTCTCCGACGATCTCTCAACGGGAACATTCTCGATCTCCCCCTCTACAATCAGCATCATAGGTCCGGCCGTTTCGGGCTCATGGCATTCGGGCGAGCTCTCGAAGTATAAATTCATCAACAACGGCGACGGCACTCTCACTTTCGCCGGAAATCTCTCGACGGCATCGGAAAGCAAGGATGACAGCGGAAAATTCCGCTTCAACAAGCCCGGTGACTGGTGGCCCGCATTCGTTCCGGCCGACGACGCCAATGTTGCCGTCAACCGCGAAGGCGACTACGATATCAAATGGTCGCCGAATGAAAGCCCTGCGTTCAAGATCAACACCGAGGGGTATTTCACCATAACTATCGATCTTAACGGCGACAAGCCGAAAATGAATATCAAGCGCAACGGAAACATGGTAGAGATTCCCGACGATGCGCTTACCGAACTCTTTATCTGCGGCAACGCTCTCAACGGTGTGCCCGGAGGCTGGAGTCAGAACGAGGACTATATCCGCCCGATGAAGGCCACGCTCAATCCGGGCGAATTCACCTGGACGGGAACACTCTACGAAGGCTGCGAATATAAATTCCGCTACAACGGTCCTGAAAACGGCGACTGGAGCGGTCTCGTAGCCGATTATCCCGACAATCATACCGTCGAAGCCGGTGAGACCCACTCGATAGTGGCTACAGGCGACGGCGTCCCCGACAGCAAATTCGTGCTTGCCAGCACCGGCGAGTATACCATAACAGCCAGCACCTACGGCGAGAGCAAGACTATGACGATAGTTCCCGCCGGAGAGGAAGACGGTGTAGAGGCTGTCCTTACAACAAGTTCTTCCACAGCGCGATACTTCAATCTTCAGGGTATTGAAGTGTCCAGCCCCCGCTCCGGCAGCCTTTATATTGTGGTCAAGGACGGCAAAACTTTGAAAACCATTTATTAATAACCTAAAACCAATCAGATGAAAAAACTGTTGTTGTCGTTCTTCGCGATAATGCTCAGTGTGATATGCATGAGCGCGCAGGACGAGTACTGCATCATTGGACCGGCCGTGTCAGGCAGCTGGAATTTCAATGATATCGGTAAGAATCAACTCGCCGGGCCGACCGACGGGAAGTATTCAATCACCCTCAGCCTGAACAGCGGCAATTTCCGCATCAACAAGAAAGGCGAATGGTGGCCTGCTTACGTGCCCCTGAACGCCGACAACCAGAATATCAGCGCCGACGGCGGCTCTTATGCAGCACGCCGCTCCGACGGTGAGACCGACACATTCTTCCTCGAAGCAGCGGGCCTCTACACCGTAGAGCTCGACCTCACCGACGAGAACGCTCCTATGGTAAACATCTCACGTGAGGGTCAGGCAGCTCCCGACCTCTGGCTCGTAGGTGTTGGCACCGTAGCCGGTTGGGATGCCGGAGCATCGAAGAACCTCAAGATGACCAAAGACGGCCTCTCGTACAAATGGTTCGGTCCGCTCCTGTGCAAGGGCGACGGCCGCTTTGTGTTCCTCGCAGAAGAAGGCAAATGGCTCCCCCGCTACACAAATAATGAGAACATCCGCGAGCTCGAGCTCACCCCCGGCGAAGAGTACACCGGCCTGAAGTACTTCACCGCCAATGCCGACGTGCCTGCATTCAAGGTAGGTAAGACCGGCGTTTACTTCGTGAATATCGACCTCAACGAAGATCTTCAGGGTGGTAAAATCCTTCTCGAAGAAGGCAAGCTCAGCCTCGTAGGACCCGCAGCAGGTGGCTGGAACACAGGTATCCGCGCGGAGTGGACTTCGACGGAAGACGGTATCTACACTTATACAGGTGAATTCGAAACCGGCGAATTCCGCATCAACAAGGAAGGCGACTGGTGGCCTTGCTTCACCACTACCACCACCGGTTCAAATCAGGATATTCCCGAAACGGGTGGCAAGTTCGACCTCAAGTGGGGTGCTTCCGAAGGCCCGAAGTCGTTCAACATTACTGCTGCCGGTGTCTACACCCTCACCCTCGACATGCTCAACATGAAGCTTACCGTAACTCCCGAGAACGGCACCGTTGAGATTCCCGACGACGCACTTAAGGCGCTCTATATCTGCGGTAACGCCCTCAACGGTAAGGAAGGCGGCTGGAGCGTGAACGATGACTACATCCGCCCGATGACCGCCACCGGCAAGCCAGGCGAGTTCACCTGGGTAGGTTCGATGTATAAAGGCGAGTTCAAATTCCGCCTCAACGGTCCCGACAGCGGTAACTGGGACGGCTTCAAAGCCGCTTACGACAGCAACAAGGAAATAGTATCGGGCGAGACCTACGCTATCCGCGAGTCTGACCCCGACAGCAAGTTCCTTATCACGGCCGAAGGCGAGTACACAATCACCGTAAACACCTACGGCGACGACAAGACCATGAAGATCGTGCTCAACTCCGTGGCACCTCCCGTACCCGACCACGATGCATGGCCTCTCCCCGAAGAGCTCTACTTAGTGGGCAGCTCCATGTCCGGTCAGTCGGGCACCTGGGGTCTCGGCGGCAACTGGATGAGCCCGATGACACCCACCGACAATGAGAATGAATTCTCATGGACCGGCCGCCTCTACGCACAGAACGACGCAGGCGCCGACACCCAGTTCAAGATCCTCTGGGGCAACACATGGGAACCCGCCTACGTAACTACGAAGGCCAACTGCCCCATTGCCGACGGCCAGACATATCCTCTCGTTTACCGTCCCGACGGTCTCGTGGCCGACAATAAGTTCATCGTACCCGTTCAGGGCATCTACACCCTCACCGTCAAGATCGACGAATACAATCCAACCATGACCGTGAAGCTCGTGGAAAAGGATAATGTAGAGCCTGACAAGCACATCTTCATCGTCGGTGATGCCTGCACAGTAGGGTGGAACACCGGCGCAGCTCCCGAACTTACCAAGAACGACGACGGCACCTACACATGGACGGGCGATCTCCTCGGCCAGGGTCGCTTCCGCTTCCTCACGGGCCGCAACTGGTATCCTACCTACACCACGGTAGAGAATTCCCACATCACCGTAGGTCCCGGCACATACGCTATCCAGTACGATGAAAAGGGCCGCACCGGCGAACCTTCGTTCCGCATCGACGAGAGCGGCAACTACACCGTAATCCTCAACATCAACCCCGATGTAATGACCATGGAACTGATCCACAATACTCCCAAGTATCAGTCCATGACAATCACCGGTAGCGCCGTAGAAGGCAGCACAGCCGAAATGAAGGCCGTGATCCCCTCGCGCTATGTGACCTTCCTCAAGCTTGAACCCGGAACATTCACCTTCAAGGGCATCAACGTAGACAATGAACCGGTAGAACTCGGCCTCGGCGCAGACGGTAACCTCGCTATCGGTGGCACACCTATCACCGTAGAGCAGAGCCAGCTCGTTCGCATCGCACTGAGCAGCACTTCCGAGCACGACACCTACGAAATCCTGCCTATTGAGAGCCTCAACCTCAAGGGCTCGGTAGTTCCCGACCGCGGCATATCTATCGCCTACGCCGGTAACGGAGTATGGTCGTCGAGCGTGAACTTCGACAAGGAAGTGAACATCGACTATCCCAGCCACCAGTTCTACTTCCTCTTCAACAACGATGAGAAACTTACAGTGAAGCGTCACTCGGGCACCAACCGCGTGGATATGGCTCTCGACGGTCACACCAGCCTCGAGAATATCCGCCTCAACCCGGGTGTCTACGACATCACCCTCGACATGCGTAACTTCACCTTCGCTATCGACGGCGAGATCGATCCCCTCCGCGTGTGCGTATACGGTTCTTCCGTGGCCAACGGCCAGGGTGCCGACTACCAGCAGGGCTACGGCTATCTCTACGGCGAGCAGCTCAAGAAGCGCTATGCCGACGGCACCAGCGAGAATGCTTTCTACACCTCCAATGTATCTATCGGCGGCAACAACACCAAGGATCTCCACAACCGCTACGACGATATCCTCCACGACTTCGGCAAGTATGTGATCATCGGTCTTTCGATGGGTAACGAGGGTATCCACGACGCAGCCGACCAGCAGGCAATCTTCAACCAGTTCCGCGACAACATGCTTTCGCTCATCGCCAAGCTCCGCGCCGACGGCAAGATTCCCGTGGTAGTGAACAACTACACACGCTCTGACTAC
The DNA here is from genome assembly GCA_964472555.1 of uncultured Bacteroides sp. Lineage (GTDB taxonomy): Bacteria > Bacteroidota > Bacteroidia > Bacteroidales > Muribaculaceae > CAG-873. Next base: position 5,882 of record CAYYQS010000008.1, on the reverse strand, counting down.
AATGCATCGGACTACAGCTACATCCGTCAGATGAACATGCTCATCCACTCATGGGATGTACCTTCGTTCAACTCCCTCGGCTCTATCGACGACGGTGCCGGTCACTGGGCAGAAGGCTACATAGCCGACGCATTCCACCCCAACACCGACGGTCACCGCGAATTCATGTACGGCTTCGTACCTTCGCTCTTCGATGCACTCGTGGCAGGTAAGCCTCTCCCCGTGCGCGACACCACCGGCGATCTCGCAATCGACAATGCAGCATCGCTTAAGCTGACTCCTGAAGGAACGGTACACTCCTTCACAGTAAGCGCACGCGTGAAGGGCACAGGCGCAGGCAATATCATTTCGTTCGGCGACCGCTCCGTATCTGTCGACCAGGAAGGCTACATCACCTACAATGCAGGATCGCTCCAGCGTGCCGGCAACATCACTTCGTCGTCGGCAGTGCTCAACGACGGTGAATGGCACGACATCGCCCTCTCGCACTACTATGCCCGCGGCGCCAGCATCCTCTACATCGACGGAAAGCCCGCCGGTGAGACAGCAGAGCGCATGGCTCTCGACGATGATATCCGCTTCGGTGAATCGCCCCGCGAATTCTCGGAAATCAACTTCTGGCGCGCCGGTATGAACGAAGACGAAATGACCGCACACCACAACGGCGAGATGCTCAAATCGAGCCTCGAAGTTTACTCTCCGATGAAAGTGGGCGAAGACGGCAAGATCGCCAACCTCGCACAGAGCACCAACTCGCTCTACTACACCACTACGACACCCTCGGGCGTCGCCGACCTGAGCACCGACGCATCGGCTCTCCGCATCGTCACCGCTCCGGGTACCGCCACGTTTTACGGCGCAGAAATCCCCGCCCAGGTCTACACAATCGACGGGCGCGTGGCAGCGATTGTAACCCCTACCGCGGCCGGTAATACAATCAACCTCTGCACAGGGGTATATATTGCCGGTCACACCCGCTTCTTCGTAAGATAATCCGCAACCTCAAGGGGATGTACCGACACCCGATGTGCGGTACATCCCCTCTTTTTATATCTCACCGCACCGGCGGTAATTTGATAGTTCCATATTTTTTCCCTATCTTCGCTCTGTCATTCATTTTATCCGATGTACCGCATACTCTGGGCTCTACTATATATCACACTTCCGCTGACGTCGCTTTGCATGAACCTGCGGCAGATCAATACTGCCGACGGCCTCACCAACAGTGCCATACTATCGCTTCACCCGGGCCACGACGGCCTTCTGTGGATCGGTACGTGCGACGGGCTGAATGTATCCGACGGCTATTCGGCCTATCCGGCGAGCCTTCTTCCCGAATTCTCCTCCCTCACGGGCAATATCATTGAAAATATCATAGAATCGTCGCCCGAGACACTATGGGTACAGACAAACTACGGTCTCAACAAAATAACGACCCGCAATAATCAGATAATACTCTTTCCCGAATTTCAGGGGCATGAGAAAATAGTAGTAGCCCCCGACCACTCGATTTTCGTACTTAATGAGAATTGCGACCTTGCCTACTGCGCGGAAAAGGACACGCAGTTTTCGCGCCTTGTCAATCTCCAGATAGATTTTCATAGCATTTACGACATACGCATAACGGACTCCCGGATCCGTATCTTCACCAACCGGGGAATTTTTGAATATAATCTGCAGAACGGAGGGAACGGCTACTCCGTGGGCAAGCCCCACCAGATATCTGATCAGCGGCTGATCATCGCCTGCTGCGACGGCGACTACACCCACGCCGTAGATCCTTCGGGCAACGTGCTCGAGTACCGCGGGCTTAATGCCGAGCCTGCCATGCTCTGCAACATCAGCGAAGATCTTCACCGCCGCGGTGATATCTCCGACATGATTATCGACGACAACGGAAATATCTTCATAGCATTCCGCACAGGCGGCATGATAAAGCTTGCCCAAGGCAAAAACAACGACTACCACCGCGAAGAGCTGGGTGTGGACATAGGCGTGTTCTGCCTGGCCAAGTCGCCGCTCCAGAATGTGATTTGGGCCGGGACGGACTGCCACGGTGTGTACACGTTCTACGACAATCCCTACACCATACAGTTTCTCGGCTTCAAGGATTTCGAGAACAAGATCTCCCACCCCGTGCGCGCAATCTACTACGACGGCAACAGCAATCTGTGGCTCGGCACCAAGGGCGACGGCCTGCTGTGCGTGAAGCATTTCAGCGAGGCCAATGGAAAAGGCGGGGGCGGCCAGACCCTCTACACAATGGAGAACTCCAGCCTATCGGACAATTCGGTCTACGCCATAACCCCGAGCCGCCGACCGCTGATATGGATTGCTGGCGACCGCGGCATCGACTACTTCTCGTATGCCGACAACCGCATTCACCGCTTAGATACCAAGGGTTTTCCGGTGAATCTGGTGCACGGCCTCTATGAAGCCAACGATACCACGCTCTTCATCTCCACCACGGGCAACGGAGTGTTCAAGGCCACTATAGCGGGACCACGCGACCTACCGCGTCTGAGCGAGATAAAGCAATACACGATCGACAACGGCAACTTCTCGTCGAACTACTTTTTCGCCCAGTCGTTCGACGACATCGACAATCCGATATTCGGCAACCGCGGCTTCGGCATCTTCACGCTCAAGGACGAGAAGCTGGAGAGCATCTACAATCTTCAGAACGACTACAACGACCGTACGATCAACGACGTCTTTGCCGTGATCCGCGACAACCGCGCCATCTGGGTCGGTACGGGCAGCGGCCTCGTAAAGCTCGGAGCCGACGGCGACAAGCTCTATGCAGGCGTGGAAAACGGATTCCTCAACAATACTATCCACTCGATGCTCAAGGACGAATACGACAACCTGTGGATATCTACCAACAAGGGGCTGGTACGCTTCAACACGGAGACGGAAGACGCCCACAACTACCTGACGAGCTACAATATATCGGGCAATGAATTCAGCGACGGGGCCGCCTTCAAGTCGGACAGCACGCTGATCTTCGGTGGTGTCGACGGTATAACCATAGTGTCGCGCACCGTGCCCACACCTCCCGGAGAAAACTACATGCCGCCGATATCGATAGTCGGGCTCACTATCGGCGGTCATAGCGAGCCTCTGCACGAGTATCTCACCGGGCTCGACTCCGAGAACGGCGATTACAACCTGAAACTGGAGCCGTCGCAGAACTATTTCTCGATCACGTTCTCGGCACCCGACTTCACCAATCCCGACAACTATATCTTCTTCTACACCCTCGACGACAATAAATGGATAAGCAACGGCCCGAACCGTCAATTCACCTTCACACGTCTCGACTACGGCAAAAACACGCTCAAGGTGAAATACCGCAATCTGGAGACGGGCGCGGAGAGTCCGGACTATGTGCTCAATATCGAGATCAAGACACCGTGGTATCTGTCGATTCTGGCAAAGGTGATCTACTTCATCATCATCGTGCTGATCGTGCTGGTGATAGTGCGGGTATACTACATGCGCCAGAACGAGAAGCAGCGCAACGAGGTGTACGAAAGCAAGCTTAAATTCTTCAGCAATATATCGCACGAGCTATTCACTCCTCTGACTTTGATCTACGGCACCGGCGAGAGAATGCTTGCCGATGATGATGCCGACCCGGAGACGCGCAAGCACATCAACCTGATAATGAGCAACACCGAGCGTCTCAACTCGCTTATACAGGATCTTGTGGACTTCCGAAAGATAGAATCGGGAAATAAAAAGCTGCGGATAGTGAATGTGGACGTGAGCGCTGCCGCAAATGAAATATACGATTCCTTCTCTGTGATCGCTGAGCAGAACGGCATCGAATTCGTAAGGGACATTCCCTCTCACCTGCGGTTCAACACCGACTATGAATCACTGATCAGGATCATGTCGAACTTGGTGTCGAACGCGTTCAAATACACACCTGCGGAAGGTATGGTGAAATTCGGCATATCGGAGAGCGACAACAATCTCAAGATCGAGATCTACAATACCGGTAAGGGTATTTCGGAAGGCGACATGAAGAAAATCTTCAACCGCTACACTATCCTCGACAATGTGGAGAAGAACGCTACCAAGGGTCTGTCGTCGCGCAACGGTCTCGGCCTCGCTATCTGCAACAGTCTTGTTGAGATGCTCGACGGACGCATCGACATAGAGAGTGAGGTGGGCAGCTACGCCCTCTTCCGCGTAACCCTCCCCCACAAGCAGCTTACGCCCGTGGCGGTGGAAGAGAGCACCGGCGATAAACTCGTGCTTCCCGAAGCGGAGAATGAAGCCGCCAATGAAGAGATACCGCGTGTGCTGCTGCCTTCACACGGCAAACCTAATATTCTCGTAATCGACGACAATCAGGAGATCCTCGACTTGCTGTCGGAGACTCTCACGGAGTACAATATTATACCGGCGATGTCGGCTACCGACGGCCTCAAGATGATAAAGTCGTTCAATATCGACCTTATCATCACCGATGTGATGATGCCTGACAACGACGGAGTTTCGTTTACCCGCAATATCAAGGGCAACAAACACACCATGCACATTCCTATCATCATCCTCTCGGCCAAGCACTCCAACTCCGAAAGGGTTACCGGTCTGGCTGCGGGAGCCGACGTGTATGTAGGCAAACCCTTCCAGCTAAGCTATCTCCGCGCCGTAATCTACCGCCTGCTTGAGCGGCAGCAGACGATGAAGGAGTACTACAATACCTCGGCAAGTGCCTTCGGCTACGCCAACGGACGCCTTCAGGACAAAGAATCGAAAGACTTTATCGACAAGATCACGGCTTATATCGACGCGAACATCGAGAACGAGAAACTCAATGCCGAGACTATGGCCGAGTACATGCAGATGGGTGTGCGCAATCTCTACCGCAAATTCAAGGACATCGAGCTGCCGCCGCCAAACGAGTTCATCAAGACTCACAAGCTGTCGATAGCCGCCAAACTGCTCGTAACCACCTCGCTTACGGTGCAGGAAATCATCTATCGCAGCGGCTTCAACAACCGCTCACATTTCTACCGCGAGTTCCAGCGCCAGTTCGGCATGCCGCCCAAGGACTACCGCACCAAGAATAAAGGAAAATCAGACTTTGCATCGGAGTGATGCAAAGTCTGACCGGACAAACTTAAGACAATCTAAGAAAGGCAGTACTACCGCACTACCTTGCAAGCCTTTCCGTCGGCCTTTACAATATAGATGCCTGCGGGGAGGCTTGACTGCGCTATATAGGCGGCGGGGGTAAGGGTGGAGATATCTTCAATCACCCTGCGGCCGCAGATATCGAATACCTCAAGGGCGCGGGGAGCGGCAACGGCGACGGCTTCCACGCCTGTGTCGGCGGCCTTAATCTTCAGGGAGCAGGCGCGCTTGAACCATGCTACTCCGACGTAGGTCGACGACTCAGTCCATGTCTTGCTGTCGCCGTCGAAAGTCTCGCCGCCGTAGAGAGTGATCTCATATCCTTCCTTGAGCTCGAAGGAGGTGATATCCTTGCCCTGCACTCCGTAGAGCGACATTTCGCCCTGGCTGAATTCTCCGGCAGGGAGTGTGTAGGCGTTTCCGCCGAAGTTCGACTTATCGTAGAGCGTAACGGCAGGATCTGCGACTTCTTCGGTGTGGAATATGCGGTTGATAGCCGTAGCCCACTGGTTGAGATTGTGGTTGTTGTTATTGAAGTTCCAGATGAACCCACCTTTAGCACCGGCATTGTCGCGCCAGGCGGTGAAGCGGCTGCTCATGGCGGCGATATCGTTGTTGCTTTCGTTGTCGTAGCCTACGTACATGGGGATGTTACCGAACACCTTCCAGTCGTTGGGGTTGTTCCCCGCACCACCGCCGTAGGTCTGGAGATATACGAGATCGCATATCTG